>JALSLY010000066.1 GCA_026988035.1 Thermotogae bacterium | reverse complement strand
CGAAAGTGTGAAGCAAACAGGAAAGCCGTATGCCGGAAAACGGCACGTACGGTTTGATGTGGCAGGAGATGGAAATCTGGGCATGGCAGGGCTAGTGAGGCACTCCCAAAGGAAACGGGGAGAAACTGATAGGCAGTGCCTAAACCAAAGACGCCATCTCTTGACCCTACCAGCCTGAATGATATTATGGGTTAAGACTCCACTTATAAAAGGTTCGTCGCGGGAGTGATATAATTATTTTGATAATTCGAAGGGAGTGTTGAGATTGCTCTTCAAGAAGGGTGTTGAAGAACTGGTAGATGATGTAAAAAGCGGGAGATTAGATGAAGATTCGGTTGTTTCGTACTTTAAAGAACGTTCCGCTCGTCTCAATCCGAAATTGCGAGCTTACATATCAACTTGTACAGTCAAAGGAAACAATGGACCACTTCATGGAATTCCATTTGCTGTGAAAGACAACATGCAATTGAACGGTACGAAAACAACGTCTGGATCTAAAATTTTAGAAAATTATGGATCAACTTTTACAGCCACAGCCGTGAAAAAGCTGTTGGATAACGGTGGAACAGTCATCGGAAAAACAAATCTGGATGAGTTCGCAATGGGTTCTTCCACCGAGTATTCTGCATTTTTTGCATCAAAAAACCCATGGGATATCTCAAGAGTACCTGGAGGATCAAGTGGCGGCTCAGCTGCTGCCGTTGCGTCTGGTATGGTCCCATTCGCTCTTGGTTCTGACACTGGAGGTTCAATAAGACAGCCCGCATCATTCTGTGGAATAGTAGGATATAAGCCTACCTACGGCCTCGTTTCAAGGTACGGACTTTCTGCCTTTGCTTCTTCGATGGATCAAATTGGACCTCTAACAAAAAGTGTCAGGGATGCCGCGCTGGTAGGGAGCATGATTTTCGGACGCGATTTGAACGACGCCACAACGATTGATAAAAAGATAAATGTTATGAACACACTGGAAAACTCCATAGAAGGAATGAAGTTTGCGCTACCTTCCGAATTTGTTAAGGGACTGACTTCAACCGCAAAGATTGTACTTGAAGAGGCGATCGAAGCTCTGAAAAGATTAGGTGCAAGAGTTGAAGAAGTCTCTATTCCATCCCTGAAATACGCTGTCGCCGTTTATTACATAATAGCACCTGCAGAAGCATCGTCTAACCTTTCGCGGTATGATGGCATTAAATACGGATTAAGAGTCGAAGAAGATTCCATTGATGAAACATACAATCAAACGAGAGATGAGGGCTTTGGAAAAGAAGTGAAACGCAGGATCATGCTTGGGACATTCACATTATCTGCAACTTATTATGATGCTTATTTTGACAAGGCTCAACGCGTACGCGCAAAGATCACAGATGAACTACTGAAAATATTTCTAACTCACGATGCCATCGTAGGTCCTACCACACCTAAAACAGCGTTTAAGTTTGGTGAGCTCTCCAGTCCTCTTGATTATTATCTTCAGGATATTTACACCATACCAGCAAACTTAGCTGGTCTCCCATCTATTAGCGTTCCAATGGGATTTGTTGAAAAGCTTCCCATAGGTCTTCAGATAATGGGCAAAAGATTTGATGATTCAAAAATTCTTCAAATTGCTCGTGCTTATGAGAAAGTACGCGGAGAGTTCCCCATGCCAAACATAGATGATGATGGTGGTGAAAAATAATGAAGAGTGTAATTGGACTTGAGATACACGTGCAGCTTTCCACGAAAACAAAAGCTTTCTGTTCGTGCAAAAACGAAGTTGATGCTAAAGCTAATACAAACATTTGTTCCGTATGCACTGGGCAACCTGGTGCTCTTCCGGTCTTGAATGATCAGGTGGTTGAGTACGCAATCCGTGGAGCGTTAGCCTTGAACTGCGAAATTCATGAAGTTTCAAGTTTCGACAGAAAAAATTATTTCTATCCAGACCTTCCCAAAGGTTATCAAATAACGCAGTATTTTCACCCAATAGCGACTAATGGGTACGTAGAGCTCAACAGTGGAAAAAGAATACGAATACGTAGAATACACATAGAAGAAGACGCCGGAAAAATGTTTCATTCTTCTGAAAACATAACTGAGTCGATTTCGAGTTTGGTGGATTTAAACAGATGCGGAATACCACTCATAGAAATTGTGACAGAACCTGATTTGGAGAAGCCAGAGGAAGCCCGTGAATTTATGGAAAAGCTAAGAGATGTACTCAGAGCCGTTGGAATTAGCACAGGAAACATGGAAGAAGGAGCCCTCAGATGTGATGCCAATGTTTCTGTGGTAAATGACAAGGGACATTCGAGTTCAAGAGTAGAAGTGAAAAACATAAATTCATTCAGATTCGTCCAACATGCCCTTGAATATGAAATAGAACGCATCTCAAAGGTTATGGAATCCGGTGGGGATGTGCCAATGGAAACCCGAGGATGGGATTCTATAAGTAAATCTACAGTTTCCATGAGATCCAAAGAGGCAGAGAATGATTACAGATATTTCCCTGAGCCAGATTTACCTATTCTTGTTGTATCAAAAAAAAGAATAAAGAGGATAAGGAACTCACTTCCGGAGCTGCCTGATGAAAAAGCAAAAAGATACGAAAAGGAAATAGGGATTCAAAGTGAAAACGCCAAAATATTGTCCAAAGACAAAGAGTTATCAAGATATTTTGAGGATGCGATAAAGATCGGAATTTCAGCCAAAGATGCTTCAAATTGGATTGTTAACGAGGTTATGGCCCTTTTTAATGCGGATTCCATGGAATTCAATCCAAAAAAAATATCACTTGCTCATTTAAAAAAAGTCATAGATTACACAAATTCATCCAAAATATCAAGATTGGCGGCTAAAGAGATCATTGCTGAAGTTTACAAAACGGGAAAGGATCCAGACGTCATTGTAAAAGAAAAAAATCTTTTGCAAGTATCTGACGAAAGTTCCCTTATTCCGATCGTAAAAGAAGTTATATTGGAAAATCCACGTGTTGTTGAACAGTACAAAAAGGGCAAAGCATCAGTAGTTGGATTTTTTGTTGGAGCTGTGATGAAAAAAACGAATGGAAAAGCTGATCCAAAACTTGCTGGAAAATTGGTTAAAAAAGTTTTGGACGGTGAATTTGAATGATCAAATCGATTAGAATCGGTAATAAAATCTTTGATTTTTCTCGCATCTACATTATGGGAATAATAAATGTTACAAACGATTCTTTCTATCCAGAGAGCCGTGCAAATTTGGATGAGATTGCAAAGATTGCAAAACGCATGGAAGAAGAAGGGGCAGACATTTTAGATGTTGGCGCAGAATCCACAAGGCCTGGATCAGAGCCCATCGATCCAAGCGAAGAAGTCGAAAGAATAAAATCAGCTGTAAAGGCAATCCGAGAAATCACAAACCTGCCAATTTCTGTTGATACATATCGTGCTGAAACCGCCAAAGCAGGGATAATGGCTGGTGCAAGCATGATAAACGACATAAGTGGTTTAAAATTCGATCCAGCAATGGCAAAAACGATTGCAGAACTCAAAGTACCTGTGGTTGTTATGCACATAAAGGGAACTCCACGTGATATGCAAAAGAATCCTCACTACGATGACGTTGTGTTGGAGGTTAAAAGAGAGTTAAAGAGATCCGTAAAAATAGGTATTGATGCTGGAATAAAAAAAGAGAAGATAATAATAGACCCAGGGATAGGTTTTGGAAAAAGATTGGAAGATAATTTAAATCTCATAGCTCACCTGAATGAATTCAAAGATTTGAATCTCCCGATACTTATCGGAATTTCACGAAAATCTATGATAAATATGATTATGTCGATGGATGTTTCAGAAAGATTGGAACCAACAATAGCGCTTAATACAATCGCAGCTGTTCACGGCGCCAACATTGTGAGAGTTCACGATGTCCGTGAAAATGTCAAAGCTATGAGAATGGTAGATGCTGTTATGGAGGTGGAGTGATGAAACATATAGCGTACATCGCGTTTGGCTCGAATATTGGTGATAGAAAAGCTAACATATTAGCTGCCGTGGATAAAATGCATGAAAGAGGGATGGAATTTCTCAAAATATCCACAATGTATGAAACAGAAGCGTATGGTGTAACCAACCAACCAAAATTCATAAATTGCGTGGCACTTGTTCGCACAGAATTGTCTCCTATAATGCTAATGGAAACTTTGCTCGAAGTGGAAGAAGCTCTTGGAAGAGTACGTGAGAGAAAATGGGGTCCTCGCACTGTGGATTTGGACATCATATTCTATGATCATAAAATAGTGAGTTTTGCCAATCTCGTCATTCCACATCCGGATATGCAAAACCGTACCTTTGTTCTTGAACCACTTTCCGAATTAGCGCCTCACTATGTTCACCCAATGCTGCATAAAACAGTCGCTGAATTATTAGATGAACTTAAGGAGGCGACATCAAGTTGAGGAAACTCAGGTTCGCTCTTGTGCAAAAAGATTTCACCGTGGGTGGAATCTCAGAGAATGTGAACAAGATGATATCCACTATAAATGAGGTGGAGAAATCATCCCCAGACTTTATCATATTTCCGGAATTGTCCTTGGTTGGCTATCCACCTGAAGATCTTTTGCTAAAGCATTCATTCATAAAAGACAATTTAGAGGGACTCGATAAAGTAATCGAATCCACCAAAGGAAAGTCTTTCGTTGTTATTGTAGGATTTGTTGATATGGTAGATGACATTTATAATTCCGCTGCAGTGATTCAGGACGGACAACTCTTGAGTGTATACCACAAGATCCTTCTCCCAAATTACGGTGTTTTTGACGAAAAGAGATATTTTGCCGCTGGGGATAAACCAATGATCGTGAATTATGGAGGCGTCAAAATCGGTATCAGTGTGTGTGAAGATATCTGGGTACCAGACGGTCCCGTAGTGGATGAAGTTAGAGCTGGTGCAATGATACTCGTAAATATCTCGTCCTCTCCTTATCATCTCCTTAAAGGAATGGCACGAGAAGAAATGCTGAGAGTTAGGGCTTCTGATTCGAGAGCTGCCATTGTTTATACCAATTCTGTTGGTGGGCAAGATGAGCTTATTTTTGATGGTCATAGTGTTGTCACAAATGAATCGGGAAAGATTATAGCGCGGGCCCCTGATTTTAAGGAGAGCGTCCTGATATCCGATATAGATATTCCCAACATAGTCAGTGCTAATCTTCATGATCCAAGAAAAAGGGAACGTGGAAGGACAAAACCAACTGTGGAATTTGTTGAAGTGAATGCTATAAACATCAACCGTGATCCAATAACCCCTATCATATCAGAAACACTTTCTTTTGAAGAAGAAATATTTAAAGCGCTTACTCTTGGAGTTAAAGATTACGTGAAAAAGAACGGATTTTCCAAGGTGTTAATAGGTCTCAGTGGGGGAATAGATTCCTCATTAGTTGCGGTTGTAGCTGTTGAAGCTTTAGGAGCCCAAAATGTCACAGGTGTTTTAATGCCTTCTATGTATTCCTCAGCTTCGAGTATAGATGATTCTCAAATGTTAGCGAGCAATCTTGGAATAAAGACATATACTATTCCAATATCAAATGTATTCAGCGCTTATTTAGAAGCGTTAAAAGTAGCTTTTGAGGGAACAAATATAGATGTTACCGAAGAGAATTTACAAGCCCGAATACGCGGAAATTATCTTATGGCACTTTCAAATAAGTACGGGTGGCTGGTTCTTACCACCGGCAACAAATCCGAAATGAGTGTTGGATATGCCACTCTCTATGGAGATATGGCTGGCGGTTTTGCGGTCATAAAAGATCTTTACAAAACTATGGTTTACCAGGTAGCTCGATGGTATAACTCATACAAAGGTAAAGAGATCATACCAAACAATGTTTTTGTGAAGCCGCCTTCTGCTGAATTGAGACCCAATCAAACAGATCAAGATTCTCTTCCTCCCTATGATATCTTAGATAAGATACTCAAGTTGTATGTGGAAGATGATCTCTCTTTTGAAGAGATCATGGAAAGGGGATTTGAAAAAGAAACGGTAAAGAAAACGATCCGACTTGTCGATCATAATGAATACAAGCGACGCCAAGCACCTCCAGGCATTAAAATTACATCTCGTGCATTTGGACGTGATCGAAGACTACCAATAACTAATCATTATCAAGGAAGGGGATAAAAATGTTTTTCTTTTGGCCATTTTGGTATGTAGGTTCGTATGGAATCTTAGCTTTGATTTGGGATCTAATAGGCATTGTTTTCTTTGTTCTCTTTCTTTATCTCTTCTTTCGACGGTTCAGGTTTCAGCCATGGAACTTTCATGGGAAATCAAGTGAAGCATGTGAGATCTTGAAACGGCGCTATGCAGCTGGTGAGATCACGAAGGAAGAATATGAAGAAATGAAGAAAGATCTCGGTTGCAAATAAATTGCCAGTTTAAAGGTTACTCTATTTTTGGCAAGTATTGCACCTTCTTGTTTGAGAATATCTTCTTGAATCTTCAAGATTTATCATCGTTATACTAACTCAGATTGTGCACAAACTTTACAAGAAGATCCAAACCTTTAAGAAAAGAGATTTAACACCTCCCTCGAAGTTTTCATCAAGACATATGAGTCACCATCGCCAAGTTCACAAGATGTGAAGAGTGGGATTGCACAGTAAGTGGTGTTGACACTGCCTTCGCTTGGAATGAAAAAGCTCGGCCTTTGGAATAGGCTTTCGAGGCTACCTGTGCGTTCATTTTCATTACGGCCCGAAATCTCACTCACCGTTCCTTAAACGGCTTTGTCATTGGGCTTGATAAATTAGAGTCTTTGACCTTAATGTCACCGTGGACCTGATCCGCGGTTCCCTTGCCTTTGCCAACCAAGCTACGAGATGCTGGTTTTTATCTCGGTGGGTTTATCTCCCACTGAACATGTCTGCCTTTGCTGGACACACTCATTGCGGGCTTGACCCGCAATCTAAGGATGAGATCCCAAGATCCTGAATCAAGTTCAGGATGACCTATGGTCAGTCCGGGACGACCTAAGGTCGGTTCAGGATGACATGTCGGTTTAAGACTCTACCAGATGAATCAAGTTCAGGATGACGTTAAAGAATCAGATACTGTGATAAGACTTCAAAAAAATTCCTTTATCGCTTGAAAAGCGAAGCTCATTTGATAAATACTTACAGGTTGTAAAGTTGACGCACACGCGAATACTAAATATGAATGTAGATTGTTAACCTTTAGAAAATTCATTTGACATGTCTGGAAGAATGTTTTATACTTATGGTGAAAATATTTTTCATAATTATTTATATCGTGAAATAAATTATCAAGACATGCCTAAACTAAAACGAAATTAAATCCCAGTAGATTCTGGGCAAAACAAAACTCAAGGAGGGATCATCTCATGTGGAAGAAAAGTTTTTTGGTATTCGCTCTTGTTACACTCATAGTCGGAGCTATATTTGCCCAAAGTATCACGTTTTGGACCACCGAAGTGGAAAGTAACAGAATGCAGCGCATTCAAGCACTGGCAACCATTTTCCAAGCTCAAACTGGTATCAAAGTGAATGTTGTGCCAGTTGAAGAGAACGCTTTGTTCACAAGAATTATTGCGTCAAAGGCAGCCGGGACACTTCCAGACATCATGGAAGCCGGCATAGAACCTTTTCTTTTGTTAGGTTCTGAAGGGTTAATGGATACACAATTAAACGCGGAAGTCATAAACTACTTTGGCGACATCTACGCTGGCGTAAAGAGACTTCTTTCCGCTGGAAACGGAAAATATTACGGTATTCCATTCCATGCTTGGGTGCAAGGTATTTGGTACCACAAAAATTGGTTTGACTCAAAAAATCTCGGGGCACCAACTACGTGGTACAACATACTCGAAGCTGCTAAAGAACTCAACGATCCAGCCAAAGGTGTATATGGGCTTGTTCTTCCAAAAAAAGCGGATGCTTACACTGAACAGATTTTTACAGAAATAGCCCTCGCCAACGGAGCACGTCCATTTGATAACAAAGGAAATGTTGCTTTCAACTCTCCACAAATGATAGAAGTGTTCAGATTTTACAAAACATTAGGAAAATATTCCATGCCCGGGTTTACTACTGTTTTGGATGCTCTTAACGGTTATTTATCTGGGAGAGCAGCCATGATTTTCTATTCCACATATATCATGGACGACATAGCTGTGGAAGAAGTGCAAAGAAAAAGAATTCACAGTTTCGATCCTCAGCTTGTGAAGAACACGGGATTCGCTAACAAAATGATGAACATTCGAACAACTTCTTACGGTCAGGTAGTGGCTCTCGGAATACTGGAATCTTCCAAGAACAAAAGTGATGCCACGAAATTTGCTGAATTTTTGATGACCGGGAATAATTACATATACTGGTTGCATATGGCACCAGGTGGCATGAATCCAACAAGACGCAGCATTGCTACTAATCCCAAATTTCTTGATAATGCGGTTTTGAAACGTTACGGGGCTGCAAAGATTGCAAACATCATAGCAGCTTTGGATAACGTGGAAAGATTCGATTTCTACAAAGGCAAAGTTGTCACCAAAATGGCTAAACTTTCCTCAAATTTCGTGATTGGTAAAGCGATTAACCTCATGTTTGCCAACAATTGGACTCCAGAACAAACAGCTGAGTGGGCTCAGAAAGAAGCTGAAAGAGTTTTGAAAGGCCAATAATTTCAATTCTTAGAGGGTGTCCGAACATTGGACACCCCTTTTGATTAAAAAAGAAATTAGAAAAGGAGAGATTGTCGTGATCGGAATGAGACGGGGAACACTTGAGAGAAAAGAAGCTATTTTTGGCTGGAAGTTGATCGCCCCGACCGTGATAATAATATCTATGCTAATATTGTACCCCGTTGTTTACAACATCTATATCAGTTTTTTTAGAGTATCTTTGAATCCTCAAGTACCAGATCAGTTTGTGGGCTTGCGTAATTATGTCAGACTTCTTATTGATAGCCGATTTTGGAGATCGTTTGGGATCACTATAATTTTCACGCTTTTAACAGTTTTTGGAAGCATCATTTTAGGACTCGGAGTTGCTCTCCTGATGAACCGAAAATTTTTTGGAAGAGGAATAGTCAGAGCTTTAATTCTTCTTCCATACGTAACTCCTTTGATTTCATTGGTTTTTGCGTGGCGATTCATTTTTTTACCACTTAATGGTCCTCTCGTTCAATTTTTGGCTTCTTTGCATCTTATGAATCCGGGAACAGATGTTATAAATAATCCGAACAACGCTTTCTTAGTGGTCAGTGTTTTCAATATATGGCGGAACTTCCCTTTTGTCTATCTTATGACTTTGGCAACTTTGCAATCAATTCCAAACACTCTATATGAATCAGCTGAAATTGATGGGGCCAGTCGATGGAAACAGTTCACTTCGATCACCCTTCCGGAACTGTATTTCGTTCTTGCTTCTGTTGCGCTTTTGAGAGGAATATGGAATTTTTACAAATTCGACGAGGTTTATCTTTTATCCAAATTTGCAGGTACTTTACCAATCTACATATATGATACGGCGTTTACGGGAATTCCACGTCAAGGAGTTGCGGCATCAGCAGCGACGATCCTCTTCGTAATCATGATGGTTTTGATAACCCTTTACGTTAAGAAGGTGCTAAAATGGTAAAGAAAAAGAGCCTATCACGAACAGTTGGCTTCTACAGTTTGGTTATTGCACTAATCGTTGGCGTTACTTATCCGTTTTTCTGGATGGCTTTGATCTCATTTCGATACGATACCGATGCTTTGGCTCCGGGCCTTATTCATCCAGTGACTTTCAATCAGTATGCAGAGCTCCTCGGTTTCAGACAATCCATCCGCCAACAATTATCTGGAGAACAGAAAGCGCTGTTAGGTCTGATCCAAACTCTTCCAAAAGATCAGCAAAAAGCCATTCTAAAGAAGATCAAAAAAGAGCAGAGAGAGTCCTTTCCATTCTTAACTTATTTTAAAAACAGTTTGATCCTTGCAGGACTTGCTTCTCTGATAAGTGTCATTATATCCGTATTTGGTGCATATTCATTTAGTAGAATAAAGTACCCAGGTCGTGGCACTATACAACGCGGGGTTTTGGTAGTCTATTTATTTGGTGGTACCATACTTATGGTTCCTCTATATCAAATTTTTGCCAAGATAGGCATGTTGTCGAATCCAACATCTGCCATGTTGTCGTTGCTCGTGATATATATGGTCCAAACATTGCCTGTTTCTCTTTACATGTTGGGAAACTATTTCAGAACGATTCCCTATTCCATAGAAGAAGCTGCGATTATAGATGGTTGCACACGCACGCAAGCTATATTGAAAATTGTTGTACCGCTCTCACTTCCAGCAATCATCACTGTGTACATATATGCTTTCATGATTGCCTGGAATGAATATTTATTCGCGTCCATTTTTATTCGTCCATTTCCATCTGATTACACACTGCCAGTGGGATTGTACGAACTGTTCAATTCTTATCATGCAATATGGGCAAAGATGATGGCTGCCTCAGTTATAACTGCTGTGCCCGTTGTTGTGCTTTTCATGACCATGGAAAAATATCTCACTTCCGGGTTCACCGTCGGAGCTGTAAAAGAGTAAGGAGGAATGTTTATGACTGTAATGCTTCCAAATGAAGTAGAGAATAAATTGAAAAGTAAATCTTACAATGTTGTGATCGGAATTCCAAGCTATAACAATGAAACAACTATAAATCACGTGGTGAAAATGGCGGATCAAGGCATACAGGAATACTTTAACGGTAAAGGATTGATCGTCAATTCAGATGGTGGTTCTAAAGACAAAACGAGGGAAAACTTTCTAAACCAAGAGACTGTATCCGATAAGATTACTTACATCTATAAAGGTATTGCCGGAAAAGGTAGCGCAATGGGCAGTGTCATGGAAATATCGTCTCTTCTTGAAACACCTGTTACAGTTTTTGTTGATTCTGATCTGCGAAGTATAGAGCCGTGGTGGATAGAGCGACTCACAAAACCAATTATAGAGGGAAAATCTTCATATGTCACTCCTTATTACATTCGTCACAAATATGATGGTACGATTACAAATAATATATGCTATCCCTTGACATCGATACTTTACGGTCAAAAGGTAAGGCAGCCCATAGGTGGAGATTTTGGTGTAAGCTTGGAGATGGTTAAAAAGTACTTATCAAAATCCCCTCAAATTTGGAAAAGTGATGTTGCCAGATTCGGAATAGATATATGGATGACAACCACTGCACTTTGTGAAGGAAACAAGCCCATTTGGCAAGCTGCACTTGGTGCTAAGATTCACGACGTGAAAGATCCCGGAAAGCAACTTGGACCAATGTTCAAACAGGTGGTTGGCACTCTGTTTACTCTTATGAAAGAAAATGAGCACATTTGGATGGAAAAGGGGAGAGAAACAAAGGATGCACCTATATTTGGTGATATCCCTAATGTTGTTCCGGAACCGGTGAATGTTGACATTGTAAATCTCAAAAGCGCAGCAAAAAACGGGATAAACGAGCATTGGAAGTTTATCATTTCGATTTTATCACCAGAATTGCACAACATACTTGAAAATGTGAAGAAAAGCGGTACACTTGATAGTGATTCTTGGATAAAGATCATATATGAGTTTGCGTGTCAATATAGAAACCTCCATCTCCAGGATCAACTGATACAATCACTCGTTCCGTTGTATTTTGCACGGGTGGCTTTGTTCGTTGAAGAAACACGTGGAAAATCCGATGAGTATGCGGAGAAAATGATAGAAAAGCAACTTAAAGAGTTCGAGAAACAGAAGTGGTATCTGAAAGAGAGGTGGAAAGCTTGATCTTAACTGTTCTTGAAGGAATGTACAACTCTCTTGGAGAATCCGAGAAACTCGTAGCAGACTACGTAATAAAAAGGCCAGACGATGTCATACACTACAGCATAACTGAATTTTCGATGCATTGCAAAGCGAGTGAGGCAACTATTTATCGTTTGTGCAGGAAAATTGGCTTTGATGGGTATCAACAGTTTAAAATAGCACTTGCCAGAGAATTAACTCTTCCAAGTGGAAAATTCACATCTTTGGAAGAAGTGAAAGATTTTCCGGGATTTGTGAGTGCTATGTTTGACGAAAGTATAGGAATCTTGAAAGATACAAGGCAGTTACTTGATGTAGAGCAGTTACAAAAGGGGGTGAAACTTATCTTAAATGCAAAAAGACTTCTTTTCTTTGGTGTCGGAAGATCCGCATCTATAGCCAAAGATGGAAGTTTGAGATTCGCAATCTTAGGTTTTCACACGGTCAGTTATTCGGATCCACATGCTCAAGTCATGGTCGGAGCAGGTCTTACCAAATTCGATGTTGTTATAGGAATTAGCCACAGTGGAGCAATCAGAGATATTGTGAAATCTATGGAAGTTGCTCGAGACACCGGAGCCAAAACGATCGCGATCACAGCCGGAATCAACTCACCGATAACAGAAGTTGCGGATGTTATTTTGCATTGTGCTGCCGGCAAGGAGCACCTTGGAAACTTTCTTAACAATAGAATCGGGGAATTTACCATAATGAACGTTTTATACAGATCTGTACTTTTGAAAATGGGAGAAAAGATAAATCCACATTTGGATAATTTGTACAACAAAATTTTGAAGCCAAAGAGGTTTGAAAAATGAGAATAATTCTGGTTCATTTTCGCGTAGGTGAAAAAGATGGTGTCTCACTCGAAATGGAGAAATGGAAAAAAGCATTACAAGTGATTGGGCATGAAGTTACTTATATGGCAGGTAGTTTGGGAAAAGAAGAAGGATTTGTTCTAAATTCAATAAAATACGTTCATCCAAATAATCATCGAATCCACTCTCAAGCTTTCAACAGCTTGACCATATCTGAAATGGATTTAAAAGATGAAATTATTTCTTATTCTCAACAGATCGAGAAGAAATTAGGGGCATACATAAAAGAATGGAAGCCTGAGCTCTTAATTGTAAACAATTTATGGTCTCTTGGGCATAATTTGGCGGCTGCAATTGCTTTTCACAATACCACAAAGCATTTCGGGATAAAGGCAATAAGCCACAATCATGATTTTTATTGGGAAAGGAAGCGTTACGCCCATCCAACCTGTAAATTTGTTGAAGATATACTTGAACGCTACTTTCCACCAGATGATCCTGATGTGAAACATGTTGTGATTAACAAGATCGCACAAATTGAGCTCGAAAAACGTAAGAAGATAAATGCAAAAGTGGTGCCAAATGTTTTTGATTTTGATCAAAAGCCATGGATCAAAGACAATTTTAACTCGGACATGCGAAAAAAATTTGGCATAACAGAAAAAGATCTCGTTTTTTTACAAGCCACTCGAATTGTCGAAAGAAAAGCAATAGAACTTGCCATCGATCTCGTAGCTGAATTTAAAAATCGTTGCTTTTCTAAGTTGATTGGAAATCAAATCTACAACGGGAGGAAGATAGAAAATGATTCGCGCATGATCTTGTTCTTGGCTGGCTCCCCTGAGTTCGACAGTTTTGCGTACCGTGACAAACTGCGAGATTATGCTCGCTCAGAAAACGTGGAACTCATATTTGGATATGAATCCATAGCGGGAGAACGAGAACTAAATCACACAAAAATCTATTCTTTATGGGACGCGTACACAATGGCTGATGTTGTAACTTATCCAAGCATCAAAGAAGGATGGGGCAATCAATTTATAGAGGCAATCTTCGCAAAATTACCAGTAATTATCTTCGAATACCCAGTCTTTAAAAGTGATATTGAACCATTGGGGTTTTGGACCATGTCTCTCGGTGATAAATACACAGTACACAATAACTTTATCGCTGTAGACAAGAAAAGGGCAGATCAGACAGCCGATGAACTCTGCGATGCACTTCTCAACAAAGAGAAAACATTACAAATGCTTGAAAGGAATTTTTCTATAGGAAAAAAGCACCTCTCTTTGGAGGCGCTCTCTGGTTATCTTAAAGGATTGATTTAACTTACAAACCGAATCCAATGATGTACATTCTTTGATAGTCGTATCCAGCGTGAAATCCACCATTTATAACGTAAGTACCTCCATAAACCTTTACAGCTCCTAATTCCAACTCAGCACCACCAACAAACCATCCCGCAGATAGTCCACCATAGAGTTTAACAAAATCAAAAGGTACGTATCGAATTCCAACGTGCAATCTTCTGAAAAAAGAATAGTGACTGTCGAGAAGTTTTTCAAAGTCCACGCCAATTGCCAGATTGCGTGTAACAAATCCCGTTCCAATTCTTAAATTGGGTGTGGAAGAATTGGTCACATTGTGCCACAACCCTCCAAAGTTGAAAGGACCCACGGAGATTTTCACACCAAGATCAACATTAGAAGTGGCTTTATATGTTAGATTTGGTTCAAAAGTCGAAGAACTTGCAGATAAAACTGAAAGATTATCAACAGAATATATATTTGGCATGACATAACCGTATCTATAGGTTCCCCCAATTGAAAACTTGACACTCGAAATATCGAAAGCCAATGCTCCAGTTCCTTCAAGGTACGCGGCTGCCTTAGCGTGTAATGAAACGAAAGGTACCAGATCGTTCGATACGAATGTTCGCGCATAACCTTGTGCGAATCCAGAAATATCAAATGCGAAATTTTTGGCATTATACCCGATATAACCATTTGTTTTGACTACTATTCTGTTTGTATTGAGAAGATCTTGCCCATAATTTTTAAGGAAATAACTTACAACGTTAGCTGTATTTGTGGAAGCAAGAACTGATTCTATCTCATTTATATGTGTGAGCGCTTTAAACAAAGATGATCCTATACCGTAGCTCATGTTTATGTTCATGCTTGGAAAAACAAATACGAATCCTTTACCATTTGTAAGCCCTGCAGGGTTATAATAAACAGCATTTATGTCATCAGAAATGCCTGTAAACGTTTCTCCCATCGTTAGTGTTTCAAAAGAATTGTAAAAGCTTAAATCAAAAGAAAAAGCCATAACAGATAAAAGTGCGATCAAAAAGAAAATGATCCATTTCTTCAATTAGCTCAACTCCTTTGCTATCAAAATTATTGTTGAATTACCGATTCAAGTACATCCAACAAATCTCCAAGGGTTTTGAGGGATGATAATTTATTGGAATTGAAATCATTCAAAATTTCTTCCACATCGTTGATGTATTTTTGGTAGGTGGATGTATCGATCGAAAGCGATGATGGAATATGATTTAAAGCATCATTTGCCGATTGAACAGCTTCGTACATCTTATCGATCACCTTTTGAGACTTCTCGAGATTTCTGTAAGTTGCGAGTTCTACGTTGTTAAGCATTTCTTCAAATTCTTGTTGAGAAATAGAATCCTTAAATTTATTGTTTTTCTTATCCCATACATAGTTGAATATCTCATCTGATGTGGTAAGAACACCATCATTGTTTGAATCGAAGAAAGCTGTGGATACATAAAGTAAATCGTAAATCATGTTAGCAGCATCCCAATTGAATTCATTTTCTCCACCGTACACGGAAAGCAAAGATGAAAGTTCGCTCAAAAGATCCATTGTTGGCATATCTCTCGATACAGATAATAAAGCTACTACAAGTCTCGACGCTGTTGAAGCGTCAAGCGAGGGAGAAGTGCTTTTAACCGAGACAGAGTTCGATTGTGGCAACATATTAAGCAGCGTGCTGACAACATTCATTATCGATAGATTTTTCACCTGAGAAATGGATCTGATCATGGCCACCGCGGCATTTTTCACGGCAGAAGCCGTTGTGCTGTTCAGAGAAATCTCACCATTTTTTATCCGAGATTCAATAGTCTTGACATTGGAAGCAGTTTGCTCGATCACTTCTTTTGCTTTTGAAGAAGTTGCGGATCCGGTTAGTGCACTGTAAAGATCCACTTTCATGCTTGTCGATGCTGATGCCGCACTTGTGATAACATCCGAAGAAAGGTTAATGCTCATTTGTGTATCTCCGTTATTTGCCGCATTCAGCGCACTTTTTGCGAGGTTTGATATACCATTTGGTTTGTCAAAGGATTTAAAGACGTTGACCGCACACGAGGAGAGAACAACTATCAAAACAACAATCGTTACTATCAGTAAAAATTTTTTCACATGTACCACTCCCTTTCATTGAAAATTATCGGACAAAAGCATGAGAAAATTTAAAAATTCTTTCAATTTCTATAATGCTCAGTGATAAAAGCTTTGAACTTTTGCATATTTAGCGAAGTCAAGATATTTGACAATTGTGGTAAAATTATGATGGAGGTGTTTGTTATGCTATTTCCATTTTGGTTTTTCGATCCGACAATGCTTATTTTAATACCTGCGATTATACTTGCAGTTTGGGCGCAGACTAAAGTGTCTACGACGTTTAATAAATATTCTCGCGTAAGCTCATCAACCAGTTTGACTGGTGCTAAACTTGCAAGAATGCTCCTTGATGCCAATGGATTATTCGACGTTAAAGTTGAAAGAGTTCCAGGAAAATTAACCGATCACTATGACCCACGAACAAGAGTAATACGACTTTCAGATGCAACTTACAATAGCGATTCCGTTGCGTCGCTTGGAGTGGTAGCACACGAAACTGGTCATGCCCTTCAACATGCACATCACTATGTTCCACTTGTGCTTAGGGATGCAATAGTTCCAACTGCTAATATAGGTTCGGGACTTTCATGGGTGATTTTCTTCATTGGTTTGATCTTCTACAATGGATTCTTACTTAAAGTTGGAATAGTTCTGTTCAGCTTTTTTGTGCTCTTTACTCTTGTGACTCTACCAGTTGAGTTAGATGCTTCTCACAGAGCTTTGAAGATGCTTAAAAACGTTGTAATTATGAACGAAGGGGAAGTTGCCATGGCCCGAAAAGTGCTCAATGCTGCCGCGTTAACTTATGTAGCAAGTGTTGCTATGGCTGCTTTACAGTTGCTCAGAATGATGCTCCTTTCAGGATACGTTAATAATCGATGAATTCTCGGCGCATTGCATTGAAAATATTCGAAGAAGGCATTTCTCATTCTTTCATATCCAAAGATCTTTGGAAACTTACCGATCCGCTCAGCAAAGCGGATCGTGATTTTGTTAGGAAGATAGTTTATGGAACTATAAGATTTTTGTTTGCAATTGACAGAGAAGTTGATTCTTTATTGAAAGAACCGAGGAAAACCCCCAAAAATGTTCGAAACATTTTGAGGTTGGGTGTTTACGAGATCTTTGAAACCCATGTACCGGTGTATGCTACTGTTAACGAGTACACTCAAATAGCACCCCAAAAGTTAAAAGGGCTCGTAAACGCAGTGCTTCGAGAGATCTCAAAGTCCGCTGACAAAACAAAACTGAGTCCTTCTTTGCCAAATTGGCTTTACAACATACTTGAAAAAGACCTCGGTAAAGATATGAACATCTTCCTTGATAAATCAAAGGGTCATGAACTTTCTTTAAGAGCTGTCAAAATGGAAAGAAAAGAATTATTGAATGAATTATTTTCCGTTGTTGATTGTTATCCTATGAATTATTCACCATGGGGAGTGATTTGTAAAAAAGGTGCGAATCTTGAAAACGATTCTTTTAGACGTGGGAACTTCACCTTTCAAGATGAATCTTCTCAGTTGGTGGGAATTTCCATATCCCCAAAACCTGGCGAAAAGATTTTGGATGCATGTGGCGGTGTTGGAACAAAAACTTCTCACCTTGTTCAGATCGAGCGAAAGGCGAATGTAATCTATAATGACGTGAATAAATTGAAAATGTCGGCAGCAAGGTCAAATTTTCAAAGACTCGGTTTATTTCCAGAAAAGATGATGAGTTTCGACGTGCTAAAATATGAAGCTGGTTCAGGTGATCAATTTGATAAAGTGCTTGTAGATGCTCCTTGTACAGCTCTTGGTACCCTTGGAAAACATCCGGATCTTCTGCTAAGGCTAAACCAGAGTGATGTCGAGGAAAAAGCTAAAATTCAGTTGAAAATGCTCGAAAAGTTGTGGAATGCGATCAGACCTCGTGGAGAGTTAGTTTACTCTGTTTGTACCGTTACTAAAGCCGAAACAGACGACGTGATCTTCAAATTCTTATCTCAGCACAAAGATGCGGTAGCTATCGACCCTTTTGATGGAGAATTTCCGTTTGACTTTAACGGCTTAGGTGTGCAACTTCTAAAACATATGGAAGGCTTTTACATATCAAAGATTAAAAGGTTGTGAGAACTTTGGAGAACGTGCTTGATTACGATTACGAAGGTTTGCGCAGAAAACTTGAACGCGAAAAACTTGAACCATACAGAGCAACGCAGATTTTCGATTGGATCTACAAGAAAAAAGTCTCAAGTTTTTCTGTTATGACAAATCTATCAAAAAAATTGCGAGAAAAACTTTCTCAACGTTTGGAAGTGAAATTTCCTGTGCTTGTAACAACTGCTCGATCGAAAGATGGAACAGTAAAATTTTTGTGGAAATATGATGATGGAAGCACAGTGGAATCTGTTCTATTGCGCTATTCTGATCGTACAAGCGCATGCATATCATCCCAGGTTGGATGTGCCCTTGGATGTGAATTCTGTGCGACTGGAAAATCTGGATTTGCGAGAAATCTGACTTCTGGTGAAATGCTTGCCCAAATTCTTGGTATGGAAAAAACAGAGAACGAGCGAATTGGCAATGTGGTTTTCATGGGCATGGGAGAACCTATGCTTAACTATGATGAGGTTATGCGTGCGATACATGTTATAGCTGATTCAAAAGCTTTGAAAATAAGCCAGCGACGAATATCCATATCAACATCTGGCATCGTGGATGGTATAAAACGGCTTTCAAACGAACCTTTGGACATAATCCTTTCCATCTCTCTTCATGCTCCTAATGATGAAAAACGATCAAAAATAATGCCGATTAACCAAAAATATCCATTATCCATGCTTCTTGATGCCGTAAGAGAATACCAAGCTATCAAAAATCGACGCGTGACTTTTGAATACATACTCTTTGATGAGTTCAATGATTCGATGACGGATGCCTTAGAACTTGTTGAGCTCCTTAAGGACATAAAATGCAACGTGAACCTCATAGCATACAATGAGACTGGTAGCAAGTTTAAGCGCACTCCAGCGGATAAGGCAAGCCGATTTGAGGAATTTTTGAGATCACATGGCATTGAAGCAGTTATAAGAGCCGAAAAGGGCTCTGATATAGATGCCGCATGTGGACAGCTCAGAAGGAGAATGCCTTGAGAACAGGCACGATCATCAGTTTTCATTCAAATTTTGCGATCGTAAAAGATGACAGAGAAGATTTGAAAACCCTTTGTACGTTGAGGGGAAGGTTCAAACTTTCGAAAACAAAACCAATGGTTGGGGATCACGTTGAATACATGATCACTGGCGATCGGGGAAGAATAGAATCTATATTCCCGAGAACTATAACACTCAAAAAGCCAAGAGTCACAAATATCGATACAGTTGTAGTAGTGGTTTCTATATCCAGTCCGGATGTTCAATATTCAACAATAGACAGGATCATAGCTGCTGTTACGCTTTCAAAGGCAGAAATCATACTCGTCTTGAATAAATTGGATATAACACCTGAGGGAAAAATAAAAGATTTCAGAAAAACTTACTCACCTTATGAGCCACTCTTTACAAGTACAACAACTGGTGTAGGAATTGACGAACTTAAAACAAAGTTGAAAGGGCGCGTATCTGTGTTTGCTGGGCCTTCTGGTGTGGGAAAGTCATCTTTGCTTAACAGGATATTTGGCATGAATCTTAGAACGGGGAGAATTTCAGAAGCCACTAACATGGGGCGTCATACAACTACATCGGCATCTCTTTTAGAATTAGAAGAAGATGGATTTGTCGTGGACACCCCAGGATTTATCACGGTTGACTTTAAGGACACTATTCCTCTGGAAGTTCAAGAGTTGTTTCCAGAAATAAAATCGGCGTCTGTAATGTGTGCTTTCGACGATTGTATCCACGATGCTGAACCCGGATGTCATGTCAAAGAACTCGTTAAATCTGGAAAGATCCCAAAAAGTCGTTATAAAAGCTATTTAGAAATACTTGAAGAAGTAAGAAAAGGAGGATTGACTTGAGAAAAATCGAAGTTTCACCATCTATACTCGCCGCAAATTTTGCAAATCTTGGTGCAGAAGTAAAAAAAATAGAAAGCATTGCCGATTACGTACACATAGATGTAATGGATGGACATTTCGTTCCAAATCTAACTTTTGGACTCATTGTGGCAAAAGCGGTAAAGAGAATAACTAATCTTCCTCTTGATTCGCATCTCATGGTTGATAATCCAGAGAATCTTGTTGATGAATTTTGTGAGATATCAGAAATAGTGTCGGTTCACTACGAAGCTACTTATCATTTGCATAGATTAATTCAGCGAATAAAAGAAAAGGATGTTAAAGCTTTTGTTGCTTTGAATCCTCACACCTCGGTTGAACTTTTGCAAGATATCCTAATGGATGTGGATGGTGTGCTCATTATGAGCGTCAACCCAGGATTTGGAGGACAAAAATTCATACCAAATGCTTTGAATAAAATAAGAAGATTGAACGACATAAAACGAAAAACCGGTTTAACTTTCAAAATAGAAGTCGATGGTGGGATAAATGAAGAAACTTTTGAATCTACATTGAATGCTGGCGTAGATATACTCGTGGCTGGCAGTTACGTTTTCGGGTCTGAGGATCCCGTCAGAGCTATTAAAACACTAAAAGGTCAACCAAAAAAGATCTCCGAAGGATGAACTCTCTCCCTCACACCATCATGTTCGACAATCAGAGAGTTTGACAATACCTTTACAACAGTCGCATGATACTCTTTTCCACTGTGCTCGATAACTTTTATCTCAGAGCCTTTTTTCGTGATCACAGCATTTCTCCACAAGTTAGTGATCACATTCCTTTTTCCGGATGTTATAAAATTGTACAGCCTCTTTATCTCAGAGGATACTCTTTTTAAAAGCTGAGGAACGCTTATTTTTTCGCCTGTGATCTTAAAAAGAGAAGTCACGTTTGGAAGATCCTCAGGCAGTTCATTGTTAACATTCAAACCCACACCTACGATCACCGTATGATTTTTGCCTTGACTTAGGATTTCCGTCAATATCCCTCCCAATTTTTCCTTGCCATGATATATATCATTTGGCCACTTCACACCTACTTCTTTCACCTTGAATCTTTTTAGAACGTTAACAACGGCAATTGAAGCCATTTTGGTGTACACATTAGGATCTTTTGACAATCTTTGAGGCTTGAAAACAATCGAAAACCACAATCCTCCTTTTGGTGAATACCAACTTCGCTTGCCCTTACCACGTCCGCTTGTTTGGGAAAGCGCCCAAATTATATCCCCATTTTTGAGCCCCGGCGCTTTCTCTTTAGCAAGATCGTTTGTGGATTTCACGGTATCGTAAGCGTATATCTTTGAATTCAAGTTTTATCCTCCATTTTTGAGCTGTTGAACAAAATGTTCTCAAGTTTCCCATCAACGTGAACATCCAATTGATTAAACGGTATGCTTATTCCCGCAGTATTAAGTTCTCGATATACGGCAATTCCAACACTTTTCACCGCATCAAAGTAATCCTTACGAAGCACCCAAAAACGAAGGGTAAAATTTATGGAAGAATCCCCAAAGCCATCGAAAGTCACATAGTTACTAACAGGTCCATAATTTGCCTCTTTGGAATAATTATCTCCTTTGTATACCAGAGGCTCCTCATCCAAAACTTTCTGAAATATCTCCATGGTACGTTTGAGATCCTCTGCACTTAATGCGTATGAAACTCCCACAGACATTTCAATCCTACGGGCTACCTTAGGCCAAAATTTGGTAACTTTTGAAGACCATACCGTGGTATTCGGTATGTAAATTCGCTTTCCATCCCAAGTATCGATCACGGTATGGTTAAGTTTTATAGCATAAATGGTACCACTTACGCCACCAATATCTAAGCTTTCGCCCTCATTTACAGCATCTGTTACTATGATCATCAAACCACTGAAAAAGTTACCAAGTGGTTGTTGAAGCGCAAGTCCTACTATCAAACCTATAACTCCAAGACTCGTGAGCAATGGCCAAAGATTTATGTTAAACATCCCAACCACTATCATAGCGGCAATAAAGAAAAAGAGAGCTCTTAAGATGAGTTGTATAGTATTGGGATACTTTAACGGCTTTTTCAATTTTCTCGTAGACGCTTCTATAACTTTAAAAACATACTTGGCAAGATAGTAAGCTATCAGAAAGATCACAAACGCAACTATTATTTTGATCCCGTATGAAAAGAAAAATTCTCTAAACGAGCTAATAACAAGTGTCGCTTCAGGCGTCACTTCTCTTTCCTCCTGAATGAATGTTTTTCTTCCGGAAAAGTCCTACTTTTTACATCAGATATGTAGTGCTTCAGAGCATGCTCAATTTCGACAGACAATTCGGCATACTTTTTGACAAATTTTGGAACATGCTCATCATTTATTCCCAAAAGATCATGCCAAACAAGTACTTGACCATCGCAATATCGCCCAGCACCAATCCCAATCGTCGGAATCGATAAAGATTCAGTTATCGCTTTAGCTGTTTCTTCAATTGTAAGCTCAAGAACAATCGAGAAGACCCCGGCTTCTTCAATCATTTGAGCTTCTTCAATCATTTTATAAGAATCTTCATCTTTTCCCTGCACACGGTATCCACCTATTTGATTAACAGACTGAGGGGTAAGGCCTATGTGCCCCATAACAGGTATGCCAGCATCTACGAGTTTTGAAACAAGAGGCGCTACTCTCTTTCCTCCTTCAAGCTTAACAGCGTTCGCCCCCGCACGTATCAAACGCCCAGCATTTCTGATACCTTCTTCATCAGATGCTTGGTAAGACATGAACGGCATATCTCCAATGATAAAAGTGTTCGGTGCTCCGCGTCTGACAGCTGAAATATGCCTGCTCATATCCTCCATATCCACATTCAAAGTAGTATCATAACCGAGAACAACGTTGCCAAGCGAATCACCAACAAGTATGGCATCAATACCAACACGCTCACATAGCTTAGCACTGAAGTAATCGTAAGCGGTAACCATCGTGATCGGTTCTTTACTCTTCATCTTGATCAATTTTCTCACGTTCAACCTCGATCACCCTTTCTTTTAAGATCTCCACAAATTTGTGATAAAGGAGACCAATATTCGGCACCGCATCTTCAAGAGCCATTTCCTCTGCTCGAACAAGTTGCATATCACCGCGCGCAACTGGACCGGTTATAGCTCTTTTGAGGCCGAACTTTCTGACGTTTTCCACAGCTTGTCTGGCAAGATAATTAGAAATATCAGTAGCTATTTCCGGATCAAGACCCGACATTGTGTAGAGTTCCCTTGACGTAGAAAGGAGTGCAACTATAAAATTCGATGCAAAAACAGCTCCTGCATGATAGAATAGCTTTCTTGATTCTGATATTTCCCCATACTTCAACTTTAGAGAAGAAAATAGTTCTTTTACTATCTCTCGTCCTTTTTCATTTCCCTCTACTATGAAATAAACACTGGCAAGATTTTTCCATATGTCTGGGTCTGCAAAAGAAGCATTTGGATGTATTGAAAATCGTCCAATATTAATTGGATCGCATTCTCTAAGAAGTGAAGATGGATAAGCCCCACTGAAATGACCAACTGCTTTGAATTCTTTTGATTTTTCCAAAACTTTCAGAAAAGTTTGCCTTATGGCGTCATCACGTGTTCCGATCAGCACAACATCACATTTACCAACTTCATTGATTGTAGAGGGGATCCCATGTCCTATAAATTCTACAGCTTTTTTGGATGATTCAATCGAGGAATTAACCACGTGCCCAATCTCGTGTCCATTCGATGCTAAAAACTTTGCAAAGCTTTTCCCAACCTTCCCAGCACCTACTATATCAAAACGCACTGCGAACCTCCTTTTTACACAAAATTATAACATGATTTTTTCATTTAGCTGGAATATTACTGAAACTCAAGTTGTGCGTCAACTTTACAATCTATGAATATTTATCGAATAAACATCGCTTGAAAAGCGATAAAGGAATTTTTTCGAAGTCTCATCAAGCGTCATCCTGAACCTACCATAGGGTAGGGTCAAAGACTTTGTGTAAAGTATGCTGCATACTTACACCTTCCACCGCTACGCGGTCCCCCTTCCTCAAGGAAGGACTACCTTCCACCGCTACGCGGTCCCCCTCTTAGCTATCGCTTTGGTCATGAAAGCAGGAAAACATTGTGCACCGCACAATCCTGCTCTTTCTTAGGAAGGATTAAGTCCCCTCTATCAAGAGGGGTGGCCGAAGGCCGAGGTGTGTTTTATACAAATCACACCACCCACTATCTTCGGTGGCGAGCTCATATGCCTTGATGAAAACTTCGAGTAAGATGTGAAAAATCTCTTTCTTTACAGATTTGGAGCGTCTTATAACGTCTGCGCACTGAAACTTACATCAATAAGCACAAATAGCGACTTAAAGGAACTCTAATGTTATAATCGTTCGAGGTGATCTTATGACTAAAGCCGAACTCGTAAAGCTTTTCAAGGAGATGGCAGCAGCAGAGAGATTTATAGGAGACAGTCCCTTCAAATCGAGAGCATATCTTTTTGCGGCTGAAACCATTGAAGAATACGGCTTAGACATCGAAAGCTTGAAAAATGTTAAAGGAATAGGAAAAGCGATATTAAACAAAACAGATGAATATCTCAAAATGGGTAGAATCAAAAAACACGATTATCTGATGGAATTGATACCAAAAAAATACGTCAAAGTGCTGACACCTGAAAATGCAATGGCTTTGGGAAAAGAATGGAAGTCAGAAATCATAAAGCGTTTCTTCAACGAAAACAAAACTCTGAGATCATTACCTTCCAAGCATTTGGCAAGATTCTATGTTTTAAAAGAAATTGCATCACGTTTTAAACGAAACCATGTTTACACGGAAACAGAAATTAACGAGATATTAATGAAACTCTATAAAGATTATGTTGCTTTGAGACGCTACTTAGTAGACTATGGGTTTCTAAAACGAACAAAGGACGGCTCTGAATACAAAAGGGGAGATTGAATGCTCGCAGAGATTCATTCCAAAGGATTTGCTTTATTTGACAACATAGATGTGGAATTCTCAAATGGTATGAACGTCATAACTGGCGAAACAGGTGCTGGAAAGTCTCTCTTTCTTTCCATATTAAAAGTTTTAACAGGAGAAAAACCATCTTTTATCAAAGAAAAAAGTGAAGTGGAAGCATTATTTTTTGAACCAGATGGACAAGAGATCGTAGTGACTCTAAAAATTTCGCCATCTCGTATGACTGCCCGAATAAACGGTTCCATAGTTACCATTGCGCAGCTTAGAGAACGTGTAAGCTCTCTGATGGCAATTCACGCACAAGGTGCCGCTGGCATTCTAAGAAATCCGAAAATGCACGTGCGTTTTGTTGATCTTTTCGATCCGTCGATACTGTCAAATCTGAACAAATATCGGGAATTGTATCACGAGCACTTAAATACCAAAAAGTTGATCGAATCAAGCGACGTAAGTATTGAAGATGTTGATAAGGAAATAAAAGAATTCGAGAAAGAAGCGGAAGAGATAGAAGCCATTCTTCCAAGTGAAGAAGAGTATGAAAGCATGGTTTCTGAATATAAGAAACTAACAAACGCGCGCGACATTATAAAAATTGCCAAAGAACTCAACTACATCATTTCAGAAGAAGGTGGACTGGAAGATATTTTCCAAGTTTTAGTGAGAAAATTCAGAGAGCTGAGAACAATTGACAGCGAAGCTCAAAGTTTTTTAGACTTCGTGGAACCTCTTGAAGAAGACGTACATAGCTTATCGAGAGATATCGAAAGATATGCAGATTCTCAAGAGATAGATGAGGAGAGACTTGCAAAGCTTGAGGATCTGATAAGTGATATTGAGCGAATAAAAAGACGTTATGGTCCTACTCTCAGAGATGTCCAGGAAAGACTGAGCGTCATTCACAAACGAATAGATGATTTGCACAAAATAGCAGATTCTTTGAAAAAGTCCAACTTGCATCTGAAAGAATTAGAAGACAAGATGTGGCCTTTAGCGTTAAAAATAAAAAAAGCACGTGCTGTGTCGGCGAACAATCTTTTGAAGCGAACAGAAAAAAATCTTCGCGATCTTGGAATGCCAAACGCCCAAATTTCCTTTTCACACTACGATACCAACTTCACAGAAAATGGAATTGATCGTCTGGAATTCATTGGGCAAGTGAACCCTGGTACTCCAAAAATGGCGATCTCAGAGTTCATATCTGGTGGAGAAGTTTCTCGTCTTTATCTCGCTCTGGAAGCTGCTCTTGGCGGGAAATTGCCAATTTCAACTCTTGTTTTTGACGAGGTTGAAGCAGGGGTTGGCGCAAGAACTGCGGATATAGTGGCTCAAAAGCTAAAAGAAATATCCAAAACCACTCAACTTATAGTCATAACTCATTTGCCTCAAATAGCAGCTATGGCAGATAAGCATTTTAAAGTGGAGAAACAAACAAGCAACGGGAAAACAAATTCATCCGTGATTGAACTTGGAAACGAGATGAGGAAAAAAGAAATAAGCGATATGTTTGGAAAGATCCCGAAAGGAGTATAAAATGAAAAGTGCCAGCGTGTTGCTTAAAATTCTAATTGTCATCGGGGCTGCTGTAGTTGGTTTGCTTGGCGTTTTGTGGATAAACGGTTATTTTGATGTATGGTCTTCCGTTCTCAAAGTTGATCGCGTTGTGATCGATGTCAGCGTTGATTCAAGTGGAATTGCTCATATCCACGAAAGAGAATTTTACACCTTTGTCAAGCCTTATCACGGATTAGCTCCCCATATGAATTTGCCACCTGGAGTAGAGATGAAAGATTTTAAACTCTCTGTTCGTGGCGCCAAGATATTGAAAAAAATCGGTACGCTTAATAACAAAGGATTTGATCTTCGAATTTACTTAAATAGTGGATACACCACTCCAAAGCCAAGCGGTGACAAAGTGACAATGGACATGAGTTATGACGTAATCGGAGGAGTGCAAATAGGAAAAGATTTCGCACAATTTTTCCACAAGTTTTGGGGGAAAGATACTCCTTCTTGGGTACCTGTTATGATTGTGACTTACACTTTCGCCCCTATCTACAAAATTCAAGATGTTTTTACTCATCCAACAGACGTAACTCACAAAATTGCGAAAAATGGAGATAACTCATTCACAATCATTTACCACAATCTTCCACCAAATTCTTACGCTGAAGCACGATTTGTATTTCCAAAGGTTAACGTTCGTTACTTTTCGAATTTAAACAAAAATCTCAATGACGTCATGAAAATAGAGCATTCTTATTCCAATGGAACAAAGTGGATATGGATCGTTGGATTGATTCTGCTCGCGCTTGCAGCTGTGATTCCATTCGGAACTTTTTACCTATTTGGTGTAGAACCAAAGATAAATTTGCATTCCGAGTATGAACGTGAGATACCATACAAAGATCCGCCTGCGCTTGTCAATTCCATTGTGAAGAGGATAGTATCTAATCCGGATTCAGATGCGTTCGCCGCAACGATCCTCAGTCTTATCAACAAAGGTTATCTATCCTTTGCAGAAGAAAGTACATTCAAGCTGACCAATGGAAGTGGTAAATCACTTGATGAGTCCGAAAAATTGTTATTAGAAACTGTTATAAAGCCATTCGCGATTAAAGGAACATTTGATCCAGAACAATTGAAACAATCTATGAAAGGAAATATTACTTTTTCTAAGAAATTTTTGTCTGCTTACGACACATGGAAGTCTCAAATTGGTGCTTCTGCCGATTTGAGAAATTACATCATCACATATGGAAATGCCGTCGCCAAAACCTTGGCGGTAGTTGTAATGATAATCCTTCCAATATCGTTTCTGGCGTGGATGATGATGAGCGGTAGGGCGTACCCGCATCTTTTGTACTTATTTTCACTGGCAACATTTGTAGATTGGGTTGCAGCCTGGATAATGCTTGTACTCCCCAAAGACGTATTTGGGAAGTGGACAAAAATTGGACGAGAGTACTTCCTCAGATGGAAGAATTTCGAAAAGTATCTAAAAGATTACTCACTCATAAAAGAGAAACCGCCGGAATCTGTGATACTTTGGGATCAATATCTTATATATGGAACATCGCTTGGGATCGCTAAAGAAGTTGTCAAGGCGATAAAAGAAGTTGATCCAAATATTATGAAAGAATCTAATTTGTATCCAGCATGGACAAGTATATACTGGTATTCCTCGATTTCACGCCTTCCGTATTACGCAATGGCAAATTCAACTCAATCTTCAAGTAGTGGTGGTGGATTTGGAAGCAGTGTCGGTGGTGGATTTGGTGGAGGTGGTAGAGGAGGATTCTGATTCAAATTAAGAAACAATAAAAAAACGAGCATAGAATTGGAGGTAATAAGATTGCCAAATTATCAACCACCCTTTATGGGGGAAGAAAGCCGATCAAACAAAAAACGTTATCCAGGAAAGAAATTTTGGACGTATTTGTTTGTTCTCATCGCTATCAGTGGAGTGATCGTGTACTTGTTGACCGGAATTTATCAAGTAGGACCTTCAGAAGAAGGACTTGTAAAAAGTTTTGGAAAATATATCTTAACCGTCGGTCCTGGTCTGCATTATCACTTTCCCGCTCCATTTGAAAGTGTTGTAAAGGTGAACGTGAGAACCGTTAAGAGTATAGAAATTGGATTCAGGACAATATCTCCTCCGCCTAATCCAAAATACAGTGACGTACCATCAGAGTCTTTGATGTTAACAGGTGATGATAACATTGTATCGGTTGAGGCCATTATACAATACATAGTTTCTGATCCAGCTAGTTACGCTTTCAACATTATAAACGTCCCTCAAATTGTCAAAGAGACAACGGAATCCTTTCTCAGAGAAAGTGTCGCTGAGCGAGACATACAATCAATTCTGACAACTGGCAGAGCTGACATATCACAAGAGACAAAATTAGGTGTTCAACAGACTTTAGACACATACAACGCTGGAATCCATGTTGTAAACGTTAAATTGCAAAATGTTAGCCCACCATCTCAGGTTATAGCTGCCTTTGATGATGTTAACAGTGCAAAAGAAGATGAACAAAGGGCAATAAATGTTGCCGAGTCACACGCAACTTCTGTCATTCCCCAAGCAGAGGGACAAGCGCAAGTAATTTTAAACAATGCGCAAGCTTACGAGCAATCAAGAATATTAAAAGCGCAAGGAGAAGTTTCAAGATTCTTAGATGTTCTTAAAAAGTACAATCTTGGAGAAGAAGTAACTCGCGAAAGACTTTATGTAGAAACAATGGAAACCATCTTACCAAATATGAAAAAGATCATCATATCTCAAAATACACCTGGAATCCTGAATTTGCTTGATCTTAACTCTCTGTCCGGGACTGAAGGTGGTAAAAAATGAAAAAGAGAACAAAAATATTGATAACCACAGCTGTCATTGTTGTTGCCTTTCTAATAGTGTCGAGCCAGTCTTTCTTTTCCGTTGATCAGACAAAGCAAGCAGTGTTGTTACGATTCGGCAAAATACTAAAAGTTATAAAAGATCCCGGCCTTCACACGAAAATTCCATTTGTGGATAATGTGGTGTATCTTGAAAAGCGAATAATAAACTATGATATACAGCCAGAAGAGATTATCACCTCTGATCAGAAAAGGTTAAGTGTTGACAACTATGCCCTTTGGAGAATAGAAAATCCAAAATTGTTTTTGGAAAGCGTTAAAACTGTTGTTGGGGCCCAAATGAGAATGGATGATATAGTTTATGCTTACCTAAGAGATGTCTTAGCACAACACACACTCAGTGATATCATATCAGGCAAACGAACAGCATATCTCCAACAGGTCACAAAATTGACAAGGAAAGCACTGATGAAATTTGGTATATACACAGTGGATGTAAGAATAAAAGGAGCTGATCTTCCAGAAGCCAACGCTCAAGCTGTGTATCAACGAATGAACTCAGACAGACAAAAGATAGCCGCAATGTACAGGGCACAAGGTGAACGACAAGCAGCAGAGATAAAGGCTCAAGCCGACAAACAAGCGCAGATTATACTCGCGACCGCGCAAAAACAAGCAGATGAGCTTAAAGGTCAAGGAGATGCTCAAGCTCTTGAAATATACGCAGATGCATACAATCAAAACCCAAAATTTTACAAATTTTGGAGAACTTTGCAATCGTACGAAATTTCATTTGCAAGCGGAACTACAGTGGTTCTTTCGACAAATTCAGATTATTTGAAATTACTTGATAATGGTTCTCAGTAGATTCAAGTACAATCAAAATGAAAAGGCACGGAACTTGTGCCTTTTCATTTTTTCCATTCATCGTTTGTACTTTATAGCTTGCCTGAGTAATGATTTTCTCTTGGAAATATCTTCGTCTCTCTCAATACCTTTAGGTGGAAAACCATCTACAACGCTAACTACACCTCGTCCTTGTTCTGTGATAATCACTACGACCTCTATGGGATTTGCCGTTGCTGCATAAACTGTACACACTTCTTGTGTTGATTTTATAGCATTCAGAACGCTTATAGGATATATACCACGCATAACCAAAACAAAAACATGTCCAGCCCCTATGCGCTGTGCGTTATCTATTGCGCATTTTTCAAGTTCATCGTCGTTTCCATCATGACGAATGAGATAAGGATCAGACGCCTCGTTGAAAGCTATCCCGAATTTCGAATTCGGTGATGCTGTTGCCATTACCTCATATAAATCTTCTATAGTTTTTATAAAATGTGTTTGCCCAATCACGATATTTGTATCTTCTGGATACTCCATTTTTACCACTTCAAATTTAACGTCCATACGCACACCCCCTGGTCATACATGAAAGTTTAAAAAGATCGATATCGATGTCCCTATTGCCAAAAAAGGTCCAAATGGTACACGAGTTTTTCTACTTACTTTATGTGTAAAAAACATGGGAACAACGAACACAAGTGCACTGACAGAAGCCAGAAGTACGGCAATTACCGCGGAGAACGGCGTTAGGAAGAGCGCAAGTGCGCCGAAATATTCCACATCTCCAAAACCCATGCCATTTTTCGACAAAAGACGGATCAAAAAAAATATTCCAAAAGCAAATGCGGCAGTTAAGACCGACCAAAAAAGATGATTGTGGCTCCATGACCAAAGTATGCCAGCACCAGCCGTGATAACTACCATTGAATCTGGAATGAGCATGTACTCAAAATCAATCGCACTTGCTACTAACCCGGCAGAGAATAACATCCAAAGTGCTACAAGGTCAATCACATTATTCGAAAGATAAACAGCTATCAAAAACAAAAAAGCAGTAGATGCTTCTACAATTGGATAACGCACAGAAATACGTGCGCCACAGTAGCGACATTGACCTTTAAGTAAAGCGTAACTCAAAAGCGGAATATTATCTCTCCACGTTAAGGTATGTTTACATACGGGGCAAAAAGACCTTTTTGGATTAACGAGAGAAATTCCACGTGGAAGCCTATATATCAGTACATTATAAAAACTGCCCATTATCAAGCCGATAATTGTAGCAATGGGTACAAATATTATTCTATCCCACACAAAGCTAATTCTCTCTTACTTAGATTGCTCTCAAAGAGCTCTTTTTTGCCATAAAAATACCAATCTTTTTGATTCTTGAATTCTTCGAGAATCTTTCTTGCCTTATCATAATTCCCAAGTTTTGCATAAGGAACAACAAGTAATAACCTGAAATGACCATCTATTGGGTATTTCTGAATATGCTCTTCTACAACATTCATCACATCTTCGTATCTCCCGTTTTTGAAAAATACCTTAGCCCATGGTTCTATATCACCCGGATAATAAGGAGTCATGTCTAATATCTGATTTTCGTACTCTTTCGCACTGTCATAATCACCAAGCTGTTCGTAAAGTTGCATAAGTTCGTAACGCACAAGAATATTCTTCTTATCCTCGGCGGCGAATCTTTTGAGTGTTTCTAAAGCACTTCCCACTTTGCCCATCTTTCTGTAAGCGTCAGCTATCATGAAATAAGCGAATTTATCATGTGGCGTGTATTCAAGCTCCTTTTCCCAATACTTTATGGCTTCTTCATAATCCTCAAGGTTGTAGAAAGCTTGACCAAGCTCGGCATAAGCCTCGACAAGAGTTGGATTCATCTTTATAGCACGTTTCAGAAATTCAATTCCTTCCTCCAATTTACCCATTTCAGTCAAAAATGAACCTTTAAGTTCGTAAGCTTTTGCGTACTCAGGCCACGTTTCAATAACAACATCTACCAATTTTATAGCTTCGTCTAAGCTTTCATTTTCTGCTTTATCTTGAGCTAATTCATAAAAACCGTCCGGTACTCCATGCCAGAGCTCGGACGGCTTTAAGTTTAACTCTTCAAAGTACTCCAATATTTCTTCAACTGAGATGGGCAAGAGAAGAGAACCTGAGATCTGACCAACCTCGCTTTCCAAATCTTTCAATTTATGGATTCTTTCAAGATAATCGGGATGTGTATGCATGTCTGCTGCAAAAACCTCCCATGCTCCATCATAAAGAAGGTCCCGAACTAAAAAGAAAATAGGATCGTACTCATCTATTCGATAACTCTTATCTTTCAGTGTCAGAACGATGGGTTTCTCCATCTAAAGCATTCGCCTCCTTGAAATGTTTCAACAGATTTAATCAACTATTACCAATTATATCACAACGTAGATCCGGATTCAACAAATCGATTTTCCTGATTTTTCTAACTTTTTGATCTTCAATAAGACAATGCGAGGTAAAACGCTTTTTAAGAAGCAAGATTTTTTGGCACTTTAATACCACTTACGAGTGTTCACGTATTTTTGAAGTCTGCTTAGCACCTTGTCTAAACTTATCGAGGGAGTTATCCTGAATAGCCATATGCCCTCTTGAGCTGAACACAGGTTATCCTGAACCGACCGTAGGTCGTTCCGGACTGACCATAGGTCATCCTGAACTTGGTTCATCTGGTAGAGTCTTAAACCGACATGTCATCCCGGACTTGCTCCGGGATCTCATCCTCAGATTCCGGGTCAAGCCCGCAATGGTGCTTAGAATGAACGAGAAGTGCTGACGATAACAAGATGCGATTCGATGGGTTGAAATCATAAGAAAAAAAGTGTAAAATAAATCAAGACTAAAAAAGTGCACTTTATTCATACAGCTTGAACACTAAATGTAGAACAATTCTACTATCAATTTAAGGAGAGAAAAGCATGAATGAAAACGCAAGAAACTACAACGGCATACTCGAGGCAATTGGTAATACCCCTTTGGTAAAGTTGAATAAGATCACCAAACATGTTAAGCCCACTGTTTGGGCAAAATTGGAATTTTTTAACCCGAGTGGAAGTATCAAAGACCGCATGGCTCTGTATATAATTGAAGATGCGGAAAGAAAGGGACTCCTAAAACCAGGAGGAACTATTGTGGAGGGTTCCTCCGGAAATACTGGTACTGCACTTGCGATGATTGCAGCAGTTAAAGGGTACAAGTGCATTATTACAATGCCAGACAAGATGAGTGACGAGAAAAAGAATCTGATGAAAGCTTTCGGTGTTGAAGTTATTATAACTCCCACAGATGTACCAGCAGATTCTCCAGAAAGCTATTACAGCGTTGCTAAAAGAATAGCAAAGGAAACTCCAAATTCATTTTATGTGAATCAATATGATAATCCTAAAAATATTGAAGCTCACTATCACACAACAGGACCAGAAATTTGGCGACAGACGAAAGGAGAAATAGATATTCTCGTGGCTGGCATTGGAACGGGAGGCACGTTGAGTGGTGCAGGTAGATACCTCAAAGAGAAAAAACCTGAAATGAAAGTGATCGCGGTTGATCCGGTAGGTTCTGTCTTCTATGATTACTTTAAAAGTGGAAAATTAGTCACTCCTCATGTTTACAAGGTAGAAGGCATTGGGGAGGATTACGTTGTCGAGGCGATAGATTTTAATGTGATAGACGATATTATTCAAGTTACAGACAAAGACTCCTTTTTAACTACAAGAAGACTGGCAAGAGAAGAAGGCATTTTTGCCGGAGGTTCAAGTGGAAGCGCAGCATGGGCTGCTCTTAAGGTTGCTGAGAAAATAGAGGACAATAAGAATATAGTGGTTATATTCCCTGATTCTGGAAATAGGTATCTGAGTAAGTGCTACAACGACGAGTGGATGAGTACCCACAAATTTTTAGAGGAGGAAGAAGAGTATGAAGTTTGAAACAAAAGCGATTCACGTAGGAGAGTTCCCCAACCTTGAAAAAGGAGGGGCTGGCGATGTCGTAATACCCATTCATCTCTCCTCTACATTTGCGAGAAAAGAAATAGATAAACCAACAGGGGGCTACGAATACTCCAGAACGGGAAATCCAACCCGGGATGCTTTAGAGAAAAAATTAGCTTCTTTAGAAAATGCCAAATTTGCCCTTGCTTTTGCTTCTGGCATGGCTGCTGAAACAATTATAGGATTAACTTTGCTTGGATCCGGAGATCACGTTGTTGCTTTTGACAATCTATATGGTGGTACGAGAAGGCTATTTAGTAAGGTTTTCGAGCAGAATTTTCAAATTGAATTTAGCTATGTTGACGCGGTAAATGTAGAAAATGTAAAGAACGCTATAAAACCAAACACGAAGTTAATTTGGTTGGAAAGCCCAACAAACCCATTGATGAAACTCTGTGATATTAAGGCGATCTCTAAAATTGCAAAAGAGCGAGGCGTTTTAGTGGTTGTTGACAATACCTTTATGAGCCCATTTTTTCAACAGCCATTGTCCTTAGGCGCAGATATAGTGGTTCACAGCACCACAAAATATTTAAATGGACACAGTGACTCAATAGGCGGAGCTATAATGCTCTCAGATGAAGAAATCTACAACAAACTGAAATTCAATCAGAATACCACTGGGGCCATTCTTTCTCCCTTCAGCAGTTTTCTGGTACTGAGAGGAATCAAAACTTTGGCGTTGAGGATGAAAGAGCATGAAAAGAACGCTATGAAAATCGCAGAATATTTAGAAACTTCCCCTAAGGTAAAGAAAGTTTTCTATCCCGGGTTAAAAAGTCATCCTCAGTACGAGTTGGCAAAAAGACAAATGTCAGGATTTGGTGGAATGCTCTCTTTTGAAATTAAAGGCAGCTTTCAGGAAGCGAAAACCTTTTTGGAGAATCTTGAGATTTTTTCATTAGCTGAAAGCTTGGGTGGAGTTGAATCTCTTATTGAGCATCCCGCTTCTATGACTCATGCTTCGGTACCAAAAGAAGAAAGAGAAAAAATAGGAGTTACTGACAATCTTATAAGAATTTCTGTAGGGATAGAAAATGCCGATGATTTGATTGAAGATTTGAAGAAAGGGTTCAGGAGGATAGATGTATGATACCTACTATTGAAGAAATTAGAGGCTTTTTGGGAGAACTTGGTTTCAAAGAGAAAACTACGAATGAATTTATAGAACAAATAAAACACTTTGAAGAAGAAGCTCAAAACAGGGATGAGATAGTAAAAGAATATCTCAAGAATGATTGTATTGATAAGATAGTAGAAGAAATTGTTGGGGACATTTTGACGCTAAACAAGAAAAATGTTACGATGCTTGATGTAGCCGCTGGTTCCGGATTCTTTACATCAAAGATCAAAGAAAGACTTGGAGAAGAAGGAGTTCAAGCAAAAATTTATGGCTTTGACATAACTCCAAGTATGCTTGAAAGGCTTGAAGAGAAGAAAATCACGCCAATTTGGGGAATTGCCGAGAAAATCAAAGAATCAATTGAAATTGCAAATAAGTGTTCTAATTCTGATTTTCCAGAAATGTTTGACGGCGTGATTTCGACTTTGGCTTTTCATCATTCCCTGAATCCCGAGAATGTTTTAAAGAGTATGAGAAACGTTGTAAAAGAAGGCGGAAAGACGGTAATCATTGATGTTCTCAAGCATGAGCACAGAGAATTCAGAGAAACGTTGAAAGATACCTATCTTGGTTTTACATTGGATGAGATGAGAGAATTGGCTTCAAATATATTTGAAGAAGTGAAAGTGAAGCGCATGGATATATATTGCGAAGTTCACGGAAAAACTGCCGGATTCTTTAAAGCTGTTTTTTCTTGATTTTTCTTTTTTACCTTCAAAGATTTTTTGCTATCTCTGCCGCAAGGGCAGCATTAGACATGGCCAGATAAATGTTCGCTTCTAAAGCTTGAGGCAAAAGCTCAACGATTTTTGAGAGCAGAAATGGCGTCGTTTCTTTTCCTGTTATTTTTTTGATTTTGGATTCTTTGAGTGCTCGCTCAATCGCTTCGTTAATAACGCCATTGGGTATTTCGTGGGCTTCCGATATGGGGTTTGCGACAAGAACGCCACCTTTAATTCCCATTTTTCTTTTTGTTTTGTAAAGTGCCGCAGCCTCATATGGATCATCCACGTGCATATAAAGTTTTGATCCGCTCTTTCTTGAGTAAAAAGAAGGAAAATCCTGTGTTTTGTATCCTACAACCGTCACGCCGAGGGTTTCAAGAACTTCAAGTGTTTTTGGAATGTCAAGAATGGATTTTACCCCGGCTGATACAACAAGTATAGGTGTTTGAGAAAGCTCAACGAGGTCTGCTGAAATGTCAAAACTTTCGTTTACCCCTTTGTGCACCCCTCCTACTCCCCCAGTTGCAAAAACCTTTACTCCTCCAAAGTTAGCACACATCATGGTCGCTGCTACGGTTGTAGCACCGTCTAACTTTTTTGATACGGCATATGGGAGATCCATTCTACTGAGCTTTAAAATTCCTTTTGCTTTTGACAGATATTCGATATCTGATTCACTCAAACCTATCTTTATTTTTCCTCCTATCACGGCTATAGTAGCAGGGATTGCGCCATGAGCTCTTACCTCTTTTTCAAGTGTGAGCGCCGTTTCGAAATTTTTGGGGTAAGGCATACCATGAGATATTATCGTTGACTCAAGTGCAACTACAGGCTGTGAGTTTTTCAACGCATCTTTCACTTCCGGAGATAGTTCCAAAAAATCCATCATTCAAACACTTCTTTCATAATTTTTTTGAATATCTCGTAATCACTTTTCGAGTACAGACACATTCTGATCAATTCTAACTTAGATTCATTTTCTTCAAGATATTCTTTTACAGTTTTAAAGAAAATTTCGGCACATCTGTCCTTTGGAAATCCATATATTCCGGAACTGATAGCTGGAAATGATATGCTTCTTAATTCAAGCTCATCGGCTTTAACAAGAGAATTATAAAAAGCGTCGCGCAACTTTTTGTCTTCATCGCCTTCGCCCCATATTGGGCCCACTGTGTGAATTACGTACCGTACTTGCAAGTTTCCCGCAGACGTTACAGCTACCCCTCCTGTTGGTACTGGACCATGTTCTTTCACGTATTCTTGAGATTCTTTATTTATGATATGCCCACCAGCTTTTGATATTGCAAGAGCGACACCCCCACCGTGAGCAAGGTGAGAATTGGCAGCGTTGACGATGGCATCCGTACGTTCTTTCGTTATGTCACATTGTGCTATTTCCAACTGTGCTTTTCCCAAATTAACACTTCTTTTCACCAAATCATCACTCCTCTCAGCTTTGACCTCTTTTGCTTCTACCAAGATGGTTTCGTTATTTTTGTCTTCTATGGCTATTCTCTTGATGGTCATTGCTGCTATTATAGCGCCAATCGATGCGATCACCGAAATCGCGAAGGCGCGAATCATAAATGTGGAAAGCCATAAAAAACACAAAACATACTACATACATGACTCGCATAACGAACATATTTCATCTTACTTTGCACATTTATCCGTGATAAATTGAAAGAGACACATTTAAAGATTTGAGATAAGAACTCGATAATCGATAATCTGTAAATGAGCTTTAAATGGTTCTTAAAAGAATAGTTCTATAATGAATCATTCTGGATAGAATAAAATATGTTTATGGAAAAGGAGGTTTCAACTTATGGAAAATGAACTAATAATACTATTTACATCTTATCCAAGGCTCTTGAAGCAGCTTTTCAAAGATTTTGATTATTCTCGATTTGGATTTTCCAAAGCTGTTCTCATGATCTTATTTGGGCTTAGGTATCGTTCGAAAGGTAAAAGTTTGAAAATGTCAGAACTTGAATCACACTCGGGTCTTAAAAAAAGCACTTTGAGCGAATCCGTTGATCTCCTTGTGAGAAACGGTTACATTGAAAGAAAACGTTCAGAAAAAGATCGTCGCGTCGTAAGGGTAAAACTAACAAAAAAAGGAGAAAAAAGAATCGATGAAATCACAAAAATAGCTGAATCGTATATGTATCAAAAGTTAAAGATCTTATCTGATGAAGAAATGAAAAAACTGTTTGACGCTTTTAAAGTTATAGAAGATGTTGCAGAAAAGCTGAAAGGGGCAAACAAAAATGCCAAATGTTGAGAAAAAAATTGCCATAGGATCGCTTGTAACAGTGTTAGCGGCAGTCTTTATGTCATCGATGGATCAAACTGTTGTTGGTACCGCTATGCCAAGGATAATAAATGATCTCGGTGGGATGTCCCTTTATGCATGGGTCTTCACAGCTTATATGCTCTCTTCTACAATATTCGTACCAATATTTGGAAAACTTTCCGATATGTTTGGAAGAAAATATTTCTACATGGCTGGCATGGCAATTTTCATGGCTGCTTCATGGAGTGCGGGGCTATCTCAAAGCATATATTGGCTCATCGGATCCCGAACAATTCAGGGAATTGGAGCCGCTATGACCATGGCAATAGGTCCTGCGATAATTGGAGACATTTTCACAGTGCGAGAACGCGGAAAATTTCAGGGGCTACTCGGAGCAGTTTTTGGCGTTTCAAGCGTTATAGGACCGTTCATAGGTGGATTTTTAACAGATAAAATAAGCTGGCACTGGGTCTTTTATGTCAACATACCCATAGGTATCCCAGCACTCATAATGGCATACCTCTTTTTGCCAAAAACACTTGGCAAAAATGCAATTGGAGAAAAAGTTGATTATCTTGGAGCCACACTTCTTGGTGGGATGCTGTTAAGTCTTCTTCTTGGACTGTCTTTTGCATCACAAGATCACACGTGGAATGAATCACAAGTGTGGGGGCTTTTTATAATTTCCGCGATAACATTTGTGTTCTTCTTCTTCACAGAAAGACGGGCAAAAGAACCAATATTGGAATTATCACTTTTCAAGAATGAGGTTTTTACCGTTGGAAATATTATGAACTTTGTCATAGGATTTTCACTGTTCGCAGCTGCAGTCTATCTTCCTCTTTTCGTTCAAGCAGTTCAAGGAGAATCAGCCACCAATTCTGGCCTGATTCTAATGCCTATGATGCTGGCAGCGGTACTGATGAGTATAGTCGGAGGACTCTACATTTCAAAAACTGGAAAATACAAAATGGCTTTCATAATAGGAACGATAGCAACAACGTATGGATTGTTCAGAATGTCTCAATTCGTTGTAAGTTCATCGAGATGGGATGTCTCCTTAGCAATGATCATAACAGGGCTTGGTGTTGGGCTTCCCATGGGAATGCTCATGGTGGTTATGCAAAGTGCTGTAAGTAAACGTTACATAGGATTAGCTCTCTCTTCGGTACAATTCTTTCGAAGTGTTGGTGGAACCGTTGGAACAGCTGTGTTAGGTACTATCGTCAACAACACATTTGCATCGAAGCTCAATGGTCTTCCGAAAATTTTGAACTTCATACTCCCAAAAGAATTCTTATCCATGATGAAATCTCCTCAGTTCCTTATGAATAAGTCTAAGATACTTGAAAAAAGTCCACCAAGTGTTCATGCTATACTTGCAGGTGTTTTTGCTGACATGGCAAAATGGCTTTCCACATCAATAACACATGCTTTCACAATTTCGATGATCGCATCACTTGGCGCTATAATAGCAGCAATAGCCATCAAGAGAATAGCCATAGAAGATAAAAATGCCGAAATTGTCTCCGAAAAATTGTCAGAGCCTACGGTTACTCAAAATATTTCTGCACGTCAAAATGGTGTATATGATGGATCGTTGAAAACAGATTCACAAGGTGAAAAACCGAAAGCTAACTAAAATAACGAATAAACATGATGATTTTGTCAGTAGAATTTTATTTTAAAAGAAGAGGTGAGGGGTTTGAATCTAAAAAGGGAAGAAATAGAAGAATTCAAGAAAAAGTTTGTAACCTCGTCCAAAAATTTGGTCATTATGAATGCCGTTTCAAGTAATTCTCTAACGGATGTTGCCGTCAACAGAGAATTTATTTCAAGATACAATCACACTTTTTCAAACGAAATAAAGAGCATGAAAATCACCAATCAGAAGAAAAGTGGAAGGTGCTGGATATTCGCTGGTCTTAATTTCATGAGATATTATGTCGCTAAAGAACTAAATGTGGAACAAATTGAACTATCTCAAAGTTACACAATGTTTTGGGATAAACTTGAAAAAGCAAACTACTTCCTTGAGAGCATCATACAAACCGCAAACGAAGATCTCAAATCTCGTTTGGTGTCATGGCTACTTTGGCAATTGGTCGGGGACGGCGGACAATGGGGAATGTTCACAAATTTGGTGGAAAAGTACGGAATAGTTCCAAAAGATGTGATGAAAGAAAGTTTTCATACCAGTAATTCTCACATCATGAACTCTTTGCTTAGAACCAAACTTAGAGAAGATGCCATGATCCTCAGAAAAGCGCACGAGAATGGGGAAAATGAAGATTCGCTGAGAAACTTGAAACATGCCATGATTGAGGACATCTACAGAATGCTTACTATAAACATGGGAATTCCCCCAGAAAATTTTGATTACGAGTACAAAGACAAAAACGGAAAATTTCACAGAATAAGGCATATAACACCCATAGAATTTTACAAAGAGTACGCTGGAGTAAACTTGAACAACATGGTAAGTCTTATAAATTGTCCAACTCCTGATAAGGACTTTCTTACAACTTACACGGTTCAGTATCTCGGTAATGTGGTAGGTGGAAAAGATATTTTGTACTTGAACGTTGACCTTCAGGAGTTCAAAGATGTCACCATCAAAGCCATTATCGATGATCAGCCAGTTTGGTTTGCTTCTGATGTTGGAAAGATGATGAAAAGAGAAAGCGGAATACTCGATACCGATCTATACAACTTTGAGGGTGTGTATGACGTAAGGTTCGTGTTTAACAAAGCTCAGAGATTGGATTACGGTGATAGTCTTATGACACATGCCATGGTACTTAGTGGAGTTGATTTAATGGATGAAAAACCTCTAAAATGGAAAGTCGAAAATAGCTGGGGAGAAGATAGTGGAGAAAAAGGTTATTTTGTCATGGGCAATAAATGGTTTGATGAGTATGTTTACGAAGTTGTTGTGGACAAGAAATATCTTTCAGATCCGATGAAAGAAGCATTGAAGAAGAAGCCGATCGTGCTTCCACCATGGGATCCAATGGGTTCTGTCGCACTTGTTCGCTAAGAGGCAATCATCAGTGAATGAAAAACTGTCAATTTTTTAGGCACAAAAGTGAAAATAGCACAATGTGACATAACGAAAGAACATACAAATGCTATTGTCAACTCTACCAATTCTCACCTCGTTCACTAAGGAAGCATTAGCTTTTACACCTTCGTCTAAATTCTTATTTCCTGCCTTATCTTGAACCAATTTGTAAAAAACCGTCCAGTACTCTATACCAGAGTTTGGACGGTTTTAAGTTTAGCTTGTCAAGGCTGTTAGTCATATACATAACAATCGGATCAAGTGTAATAAAGATCCATAAACTTAGATCTGAACTCAAGTTGTGTGTCAACTTTACAAGCCAATGGCTTTTAACGAATATACATCGCTTTTCAAGCGATAAGGGAATTTTTTGAAGTTTTATCAAGCGTCATCCTGAACCGACCGTAGGTCATCCTGAACTTGATTCATCTAATAGAGTCTTAAACCGACATGTCATCCCGGACTTGCTCCGGGATCTCATCCTTAGATTCCGGCTCGTAGGCCGGAATGACA
>JALSLY010000065.1 GCA_026988035.1 Thermotogae bacterium | reverse complement strand
GGCTAACTACGTCTATTTTTCAACATGAACATCCACAATATGATTCAGATGACTTGCTGGAAGTTCCTCCAACTATCAAAACCGGTTTTTCATAAGTCTTTTTCATTTTTCCCTCCTTTTGCAAATTCCTCCTTGAAAGAACAAATAGCTATTTGCAAGAAAACTTTATGAACCTTAAGAATTTTAAGAAAACTCCTTTCCCTTACCTCCTTTCATTATGCCCGCTTTATAATTGCAGGCAGGCTTATCTTGCAATTCGTAAAATGTTGAGATTGAACATTCAACACCACAGCAGTTTGAGGTTTTTTTGAATCAGCGTTACTTGTGCCTCCTCCATCATCACTGAAGTAAGTAATCGAACTCGAAAGGAAAATCGTAAAAGATAAAACGAAAATCACTAAAACGATCAATATCTTCCATTTCATCTCTTTTATCACCCCCTCTTTTTAGCATATCACCACTTTTTCTGAGGACCAAATTTGACGTTCTCGCAAAGCCTTGTGAGATAAGGACTTGAGATGGGTGAAAATTGTAACAAAAATGCATTTTTGATACTTTATGGTGTATAATTTCATTTGAATGTTTGTATTTCTCCGATTTGGTGGGATGTTATGAAAGAGTTGTTTTTGGAGATAATTCACGTGATCAAAAAGCATGGTTCTTACTCTTTTCCCTTTGTGAATTATGTTCTTGAAAATGGCAATATTTTTCTTCTTCAAGAAAGAGATTTTCTTCTGTCTCTAAAGTATTCGTATGAATCTAAAAACAGAAAGGCTTTAAAGGTGATCAATGCAAGATTGAGGACGAAACCAAATAGTTCCATGTTGTACTTGCTACTGTTCAGAAAACTCAAGTTGTTAAGAATGTTAGGAAAAGAGGGGAAAGCAGATGACATCTATCAACATATCAGGGATAACATAGTGAATGTATCACCCGCAATAAGAGAATTCATCATCTCTGAATTAATTGGTCATTGTGCACTATCAAAAAGTTTAGAAAACTGTCTTGGGAAGTTTCACGTGGATGGAAATTGTTTAAGTGACTCAGCGAAAGCATTTCTTGAAATAAACATTGGAAGGAATTTAATAAGGAATGGCGATGTGAATGGATTGGAGCATTTCAAGAAAGCGTTGGACATTGCCAAATCCATTCCACATCCATCTGGAATTATAACTTCTTTGAACGCATTGGCATGGTACGGAAAAGAATATGATTTAGATGAAGCGAATCTTTATGCAAAGGAATCGCTTCATTGGATGGGATGGTATTTTGAAAATATGAGACTTTATGTCTTCGACACTGCTTTGGAAGTTTTGAACGAATCACAAGACAATTCAATCTACGAGATAGCGAAAGATTTCATTTTTCTTTATGAGATATCCCCAGATGAGGAAAGGAAGAAATACAAAAAGCGGTTCACACAAGCAAAGCGCATGCTTTCAACAACGTTTTACAAATCAGATGGAAAGACGAGAAGATTGTTGAGGAGAATGAACAAACAAAAATCTTTAGGAAAAGTGGATATTTCAAGAAAAGAAATCTTCAATCTGCTTCATTCAAAAGTAAAAAGCATACGGGGAGAGACGATAAGAAAGATAATCTCAACAAATAGCGAATTCTTCAAAGAAATAGAGCTTTCCAAACTTCCAAAAGGCTTCGCATGCGAGATTGCGAAGGAAAAAGTGGGACTTCAAGATGGAATAGAATCGATAATAAACGATCAAAAGAGTTTGGATCCATTCGTTCAAGCGAGAAAAGATTTGACGATGAAATATCTTGAAAGGATGCCAAAGCGAATAAGGGAAAGATTCATCCAAAGATACCTCACACTCGACGATGAGGAAAAAGAAATCATCGACAGATTCGCACGTGATTACATTCGATACGACATACACTGGGGTATGCGTGCGAAAATGCCCGAAGAAATGGAGAAATACGCCAAAGCCTTTCATCTCAAGAAGATTCCCACGGCTCTTGCTTATTTTGGATTGGATGATGAAAAGGAAAGAGACAAACTGGTCGAAGTATTGGAGAATTTTAGATGATTCGACTCAATACTCCACGAGGCTTCCTTTTTCTCTTGCTTTGTTGAATCCCCATTTGAATGTTGCCAATCCAATTGGAACTGTTATGAGGCTCATAAGCGTTAGGATAAGAACATCTCCTCTCACACTCGAAAACGTCGCGTTGACAAGCAGTGCTTTTCTCAATGCCCTGATCGCGTACGTCGTTGGCATGATGTAAGATGTCCATCTTATCCATATGGGAAGTATCGCTATCGGAAAGAACGCTCCGCTCACCAATCCGGATAGCGTTGTGAATATCCAGCTCACAGGATCTCCACGTTTTGTCACCATGATTATTCCAGCGCTTACAAGTCCTATCCCTCCTATGCAGATAACTGACAGCAAAAGCACGAAAATTGAAAGCAGGATGTTTATCTCCATCTGTACATTGAAGACCAACACCAAGAAGATGAAGATCATTCCAACGTGCCCATGATTGCTTTACTGGACAGGATAGCGCACAACGTTGTCATATTGAACATGAACTGTGAGAGTTACAGAAGAAGGAAAAACACAAAACAATAAATCTTTGCGTGGGTGGATCAAAAACTCTGGCCCTGATGGATCAAAAACATCTTGACTTTTTACATTAGATACTTTCTCAAATAAGATCATGCTTGAAGAAGCTAAAAAAATCAGAGTTCATTTTGCCAAATGAGCACTTATAAGGGTTATACTAAGAAAAATACCAAAAAATAAATTTTATGAACGATGTTTTGCTGAATTGTTTTTATCTCAATATAAATCGCTATTACCCTGAACGCGTGCTTGATGTTCAAGGAAACGTATGAAGAAAAAACTTAGCACAAAGTACACCAAGCCTACAACGATCTCCATATATGAGAGCTTTAGCCCAGACCAGATATTACCCCTTACTACTGATCGGATTGCCAACACCGTGTGAGAAAGCGGAAGAATTTGTGAAACGAATCCTAATCCAAAAGGTAAACGCTTAATTGGAAAGTTCGCTCCGCTGAACAAAAACACCACACTTTCTGCAATGCTAAGTAACATATTTATATCTCTTGTCAGTAGTCCGAAGCTTGATACAAAAATTCCAAAAGCACTAACTGATACCGTACCCAAAATCGATATAAGAAGTAACGCAGCGTAGATATTTCCAGCAAATTTAAAGTTGAATATCACTACTGCTAACAGCATTCCTATTGTCACAGTTATCAAAGCATCAAGAATATGGAACAAGACTTTTTGAAAAATAACAACGAACTTGGATTTCGGTGTCATTATCGTGTAAATAAGCGTACCTTGATGCCGTTCAGAAAAATAGATGATTCCCACTCCATTAAAAGCACTTATCGTGGAAAGGAGCATTGCGTTTGCAAAAATATACACAGTGGCATTTTCCATGGTTTTGTACCCATAAGCGAGCAAAAAAGCGTAGAATAAAAGGCGGAACATGGGATTTACGATTTTTTCGGTAAGATAAGCCTGTGGATTCAACCAAAGCGATACACCTTTAAATGCCAACCAAGAATTCCTGAGAAAGGCTGCTATTCTTCTCATTAAAAACCTCCCAATGTCCCTTCTTTTCTTCTTTTTATCTCAATGATTCTAAAACTGTAATGTGCTAACGCAAGATAAAGCAAACTCAAAATTATCGAGATGAGATTTGGAATAATTGAAGAATTAGGCATCCCACTCACTATTTTCATCAGACTTTCCATTGACCATCGAATTGGTATAACTGATGATATGTACTGGACCCATTTCGGAAGTATTTTGACTGGAAATAGCATTCCAGATAGAAAATAGATAGGGTATTGCACCGTTGACATCCATGCAAAAGCGTTTCCAGAAAGGGTAAGTAACGTTGCCAAAAGGAATGACATCGAGATAAATGAAAACAATAGAATCAAAAACCATAGAACGAATTGTCTGTAAGAATATACAGGAAGAGAAATTTGCAAAATCAACGAAGAGTAAACGAGTGTAACGCCAAAGGAGATAAGGCCAATTACAGTATTTGCAATAATTTTTGAGAAGATTATAAATTCAAAACCAATTGGCGTCATACTCACCGATTCAAGAGTTCCAGAGATCCTTTCTCTCTCTATTTCAATGGCAGATGAGTAACAAGTAACTCCCCACAATGATGCAACAGCACTTCCAAGCATTATGTAAGAACTGGAAGAGTTGCTTGCTTTATCGTAAACAAAATACAAAAGTGTTGAGAAAAAGATGGGCATGATTAGCACAGAAAATTTGAAAAGATTTCTTGAGAATGAAATTTTTGTCTGCATTTTCAAGACGGCTAAAAAAACTCGCAAGTACCTCATGACTGGTTATGCTCTCCCCCTAAAAGTTTGACATATACATCTTCAAGGGTTGATTTTTTAATTGAAACGTCCTGGATGGGAATTCCATGTAAAACGTTGAAAACAGACTCTACCGCTTCAGAACAAGCTTGTGTGTCGATGAAGAGATGAATATTCTTCTCTAACTCTTTTGTCCTCATATGATTCACATATTTCAAATTTTGCAAACGTTCAATATGTTCATGTGTAATAAAACTTAGTATTAACTCTATTTGAAACTTTTCTGTGTGCATTTTCTTTAAATCAGTTGGTGTTCCAATAGTTATTATTCTTCCCTTGTCTAAAATAGCGATGCGATCACAGAGTTCGTCCGCCTCCTGCATGTAATGAGTTGTGAAAATAATGGTTTTCCCCATCCTCTTTAGTTTTTTTACTATATTTCTTAGCTCTCTTGCTCCAATAGGGTCTAAACCTATAGTAGGTTCGTCGAGAAACAGAAAATCCGGATCGTTTATAAGGCCTCTGGCGATCTGGAGTCTTTGTTTCATGCCCTTTGAGTAGGTTTCTACTTTGTCCCTCCATCTTTCTTCTTGCAAGCCAGCAAGTTCAAGCAGATCATAAATTCTTTTTTTTCTTATTTTCAAGGGTACGTCATAAAGCTCAGCAAAGTATTCCATATTTTCCAAAGTTGACAACCTTTGGTAAAGATTCCTCTCTCCACCCATAACAAGGTTTATTCTCTTTCGTATTTCAATGGGATGTTTTTCAACGTCGTACCCCAAAACTTTCGCTGTTCCACTTGTGGGTAAGAGCAAAGTTGAAAGTATTTTAACCGTTGTGGTTTTGCCAGCTCCATTCGGCCCAAGAATGCCAAATATTTCCCCTTTTTTGACTTTAAAGCTTATTCCGTTGAGAGCCTTCACAACGCGCTTTATTTTGTTTGAGAGTATGCTGCGAATGACATAATCTCGACGTAATTCGTGAATGTCTATTGCAACATTCATAATATCACCTCTTGAAAACGAGAAACTTTACAGTTCTTACAGTACAAACTTTCTTAGGCCACATTATCTTGGCACATTTCATTTGTTCATGATCACTTTGGAATATGGCAGTTTCTATGGTTCTCTTTTCTCTTCGAACTCCTTCTCGTATCTTTCCCATTGAGATTTTGATTGCAATTTATTCCAAGAACATTCTCAGTGCTTCGTTTACACTTCCTCCACAAAAATAATTATACATGAGATTGTAGAATCCTATTATAGCTGCTCCTTTCGAATTCTTAGAATTTGGAACAAGATAAACTTCACCACTTGCATTTCCGTTTTCCATAACTATATAACGTTCGTATCGCTCATGTAACGAAGGTTCCAAAACAAATTCAGCTCCTGGTATTATGAAAATAGGTGGATACTTGTCTGAGGATATAGAAATAGTGTTTTCAAGTTGTAAAGCTCTACCAGAATCAAAAAGTCCTTCTGTTGCAATAACATGTTCCTTCCATTCCTGATCTGTAATGAAAGAATAAGTATTTCTATGATAATTCAATTGCCCCTTTTCGCAGTGTATCTTTAGATAGCATCCTCGGAATCTTGGAACAATTTTTTTCAACTGTTTACAAGCAGTCAAAAAGTTTTTCACAGCAATTCTCATCAATTTCATTCCTACTTGATTGCGTTTACGAATTTCGAAAAGAGTTTTTGGTGAAGTGGCCCTCCCCGTTAGATAATCATAGAAACTCCCAGCATGATGTTCGTCAGCAGATAAATGAATTTCGACAGATTCTCGGGCGATACCTACTGATAATAGATTGTCTAATGTTTCTTTAATTCCTTCTTTCCCCTCTTTTATGGATAATATATTTCGTCCGCTTGTAAATATTCGTATCGGGAGCTGAAAATTTTTGTTTTTCTCTGTAATTTTATCTAACACAATAGATATTTTCTTGTACTCCAAAGGTTCTCCGCCAGTTATTCTCAGTTCTCTAATTTTCTTGAAATTTACTCTTTCAAAGAAAGAAATGTGCCATTTAACAGGCATATAACTACCTAAAATTTTATCGGCCGACCAACAATGAGCACACGTTCCACTACAAAAAGGATTCAGGAAATAAACTACTTCCCAACCGTTTGGATGGAGCTTGGGAATGCTAAATCCTTGAAACGGTTTAAAATTTTTCACACTTTCAGCACCTCTATCTTATCTTTCATGAGCTTTGTTTTTTTCCAAATCAACCACTCTACAGCTTGTTTTGCAAAATGACAGTACGCAGTGTCTTTCTCCCAAATCGAACCATGTAACATATAAGCATTTCTTGGACAACCGCCACCACATATACCTAATGCTGGGCAATCATAGCACTGTTTCATGTTTAAGGGGGAACGAAGACTCCATTCATTGAACACAGGATCATTGTTAGGATTGTAATCTGGATCAAAGACACTTTTGTTAAAAGTGAAACGACTCCCAACAAATCCTTGACAAACTCCTATTGTTCCATCGGGACTGACACTAATTTGTTCACCACATCCCGTGCAATCAGCTTTTTGAATATTCCCCATTAGAAAATTATACAATTTGTTACTCATTCTTCGCTCATAGGCATTATCAGTATTAAGTATTAATTCTTGTATTTTAAGCAAGATTTCACCAAAGTTCTTCTCGTAATCAGGATCATAGCTATTTACGTTTGGTATTATAGAAACGTGATTAAACCCTATTTGCTTGACTCCCAATTTTTCAATGAAATATCGAACATTGTCTATAGCTGTAAGCATACTTTGTTTTGTCATAACCGCTGAAATGCTAGGTGTTATCCCTGACTTCTTCAAGAATTCAAATCCACGATAAACATCGTCAAAAGTTCCCTTTCCGTCTGAATATACCCTATTCATGTTGTGAACTTCTGCTGGACCATCAATGGAAATGGCTACGTGAACATTATTTTTCTTTAGTTCTACTGCATTTTTTTCATTGATTAATGTACCGTTTGTTATTAGAATTTTATTTATTTTCTTATTGATTTTGCCACTTTTTTTAAGATCATACAAATACTGCAGCGAGAACTTAACGGCTTCCCAATTAAGCAAAGGTTCCCCACCGTAAAACTCAATAGTCCATGCTTTTGCATCTGGATTAGCTATCGAGATAAATTTGTCAATAGCTGCTTTCGCGGTTTTGATAGTCATAAAGCTATGTTTATAGCCCGTTGGCAGACTTTTCTCTATATAGCAATATTTACAACTCATATTGCAATTATCGGTCATTAACATGATAAGGTTTCTTATTCTAGGGCCCTTTAGTACTTTTCTTACAATGCTATTCATAAGTTTGAGTTCGTCGTATTTGAATTTAACAATCATTTTCTTTGATAATAATGCTCTCAATAATTTTTCCAACTTTGGGCTATCAGCCAAATGCTGAATCACAACTTGCAATCCATTTTTTAATCCTTGATTTACTATATCAAACATGGATCCATCGTAATATATGGTATCTAAGGTAAGTGCATTGTAAAGACAACCCAGTTTTTCATTCTTATTATAAAAATTATGAACAAAGCGCAAAAAGCGAAAATTGTTCCAATCCATTATAATCACCTCTCTATTCTTTGTGAAACAAACTCTTTCGTGGTTAAATAAAACTTTTCGAAGCTCCATTCATTATTTCTAATCCTTTTATATAAGTCATGAATCGTTTCGCTCATACTTTTCGAGCAAACATAGCTATAAATTGTATCGTTTCCTACTATCTTATGGATTCTTATATCACTTAATATAACTGGTGCTATAATCTCGCTCATCAGCCATTCAAAGCTGTGCTTATCAAAGTTCCCAGGATTTAGGTGTTGATCAATCTTCACTATCTTTGTAAAGTAAAAAAAATGCACCATCTCATGAGCGATTAACTTTTTTAATGTGTCACACCTAACATAAAATGGTACTGAGAAAGTTCCATCTTTAATGCTTCTGGGACAAATAGGGTTGATACCCACAAAACAAGTAAACTCTCTACCCAAATCTGTTTTCTTTATTTCAAAGATACTACTTAAAGTTTCTATGAACTGTGATTCGATAACTTCCCAACAAATTTCAAATTTTCCTATTGACTTTTTTATTTCCTCACTGTGCTTCTGATAAATAATCTCAGTGATATTTCGAACCTTTGTAACAAATTTTGGTTCATGCTTTTTATCCTGCAATAAGTCATTAAATTCAGGAAATTTACGTGAAATGAAATTCATAGTTTTGCCTTCCAAAGTTTTGAAAATCTTTGTTATGTAAAAAACATCCCACGACAACTTACCAGATGTAAAGTGAACTTGACACATCAATTCTTGTCTTCTCCCCCAGTTCCTGATTTATGACAGAGCCCCCGCTAGTGCAAGGGGCTGCTACTGAAAAAGTAACTACTCTTTGTTAGTTTTATTAATCAATTCTTTAACAGTATCAGCAGTGACAACTTCTGCTGACTCGCAGCAATATGCTGGTGGTTCTTCTTCATTAATTTTCTCGATTGTTTTGACAACTCTCTCAAATTTCTCCATAATAACTTCACCTCCTTTCACTATGCCCGTTTTGCAATCGCAGGCAGGTTTATCTTGTAATTTGCAAAATGTTGATATTGAACATTCAACACCACAGCAGTTTGAGGATTTTTCGAATTGGTGTTATTCGTTCCTCCTCCATCATCACTGAAGTAAGTAATTGAACTCGAAAGGAAAATCGTAAAAGATAAAACGAAAATCATTAAAACGATCAATATCTTCCATTTCATCTCTCTTATCATCCCCTCTTTTTAGCATATCACCACTTTTTCTGAGGACCAAATTTGGCGATCTCGCAAAGCCTTGTGAGATAAGGACTTGAAATGGGTGAAAATTGTTACATTCTTGCAGTTTTGAGTGTTTTTGCGATATAATTACTCATAAAACTACCCGCAGTTCAGTTGAAAAGGGGATTTATGAATTATAGATTTCTTGAAGTTATACATATCATAAAAACCTACGGTTCTTTTTCTAAACCTTTCTTGAATGAATCCTTAGATCTTTTTTCAATTTCGAATGGGGAAAGGGCATTCCTTAATGTCTTAAGATGCGAATATGCTCTTGACTATCGAGAGGGATTAAAAGAGATCCAAAGAGGGCTCAGGAAATACGCTCCGGATAAAAATATTAAATTCCTTTTTTGCGTGAAAAAGTTGGAACTTCTTAGACGTTTTGGAAGGTATAAACAAGCAGAAAAAGTGTATCACAGACTTAGAAAGAACGTTTCTACGGTTTCACCAAGCATAAGGGAAGTCATAATAGATGAAATTATTGGTCATTGTTCTATGAGTGATCTCTTAAAAAACTGTCTTGGGAAGTTTCACGTGGATGGAAATTGTTTAAGTGACTCAGCGAAAGCATTTCTTGAAATAAACATTGGAAGGAATCTAATAAGAAATGGCGATGTGAATGGATTGGAGCGTTTCAAGAAAGCGTTGAACATTGCCAAATCCATTCCGCATCCATCTGGAATGATAACCTCTTTGAACGCATTGGCGTGGTACGGAAAAGAATATGATTTGGATGAAGCAACTCGTTATGCAAAGGAAGCGCTTTATTGGATGGGATGGTATTTTGAAAGGCCAAAACTCTACGTATTTGACACCGCTTTGGAAGTTCTGAACGAATCACGAGACAATTCAATTTACGAGATAGCGAAGGATTTCATCTTCCTTTATGAGATATCACCAGATGAGGAAAGGAAGAAATACAAAAAGCGGTTTACACAGGCAAAGCGCATGCTTTCCACAACATTTTACAAATCAGATGGAAAGACGAGAAGATTGTTGAGGAGAATGAACAAACAAAAATCTTTAGGAAAAGTAGATATTTCATACCA
>JALSLY010000064.1 GCA_026988035.1 Thermotogae bacterium | reverse complement strand
TCCGAATTGATAGTGTGTGATACAATATTAGTGATCAATGAGTTTTGTATGAGACGGCATTTCATACTTTGAAACAATTGAGGCGAGTTATGAATAACGTGATCAATGCAGAAACATATAATCCTATTTTAGGATACAAGTTGGATCCAGGAGAAATGGGAGTAGCTAGCTCATCTACTGCCATGTTGAGTATTGGACATGTAGCAGGGCATGAAACGGGAAACGTGGCACGTGCATATGCAGAAGCTGCTGCTAATGGTGGGTACGTAATATATTCAGCAATAACGCTTGATATGCGGAAGCGTGGTATGTTTCTTGCCGCAGTTGCAGGGAAAACTACTGTCGAAATTTATTATCCTGATAGGAAAATACAAAAAAGAAGACAAGAAAATAGCATGTTAGTTATCAAGAGGCGTTTAGAGCAAGCTCTGAGCGTACTCAAAAGCAGATTGACCTCTGAGAAAAATGAGTATGTCAAAGAAAATCTCAAGAGACGTATTTCAGAAATCGACAGCGCACTTATGATGATCAGAAATGGCAAGTTTGTACCGTACAATATTAAAAGCCTGGTGAACATTTATGCATGATGATCTCCTGTTAGTTGTAGATATGCAAAATGATTTTGTAACGCGCGGAGGCGCGTTATATTTTGAATCTGCCGAAGGCGTAAAACCTGTGGTTCTCGATTGCGTCAAATCACACATTGAAAATAACCAACATGTAATCCTCACACAAGATTGGCACAATTTAGACGATGTCGAGTTCAAGTTGTTTGTACCTCATTGCATAGCTAACACTAACGGCGCAGAACTTTTCGGCGAGCTAAAAAGTATCGTTCGGGACTATAAATATATCCACTTTATTCGTAAACGAAAGTTTTCTGCTTTCTATGGCACGGATCTCGATAAAATTTTAAAACACCTGAGTCCAAAAAAGGTCGAAGTATGTGGAGTGGCTACCAACATATGTGTTATGTACACTGTGGAAGAATTATGCAATAGAGAATATAACGTCATAGTTTATGAAAATGGTGTGGCTTCTTACGATAATTCGTTGCACAAATTTGCCATTTCTCAGATGAAAAACGTTCTCGGTGTAGAATTCGACAGGTGGAGGTGAGTCCTTTGCGTGCAAAGCGATTAGATCCAAGAGTGTTCAAAGTTCCTATTGATCGAATAAGAGCGGGATATTATTCAGATAAATATTTTTCAAGGTACGTTGAAGTCCTAAAGAAAGACAATCACCATCCACACGTCCTATACCAGTACTTTCCGCGAAAAGATGCAGTAATTGTTGGCATAGACGAAGCACTTGCAATATTAAAACTATGTACCGGTTACTATAAAAACGAGGAAAAAGCGGCGCAACTATTCGGCAAATTGCTTGATGCTGAAAGAGAGCTCCAAAATTCTGTATATATTATGGATAGAAAGGGAATAGAGGATGCTAATCGTAAAAGATGGGATCTTCGAGAAGCTCTTAACAATTTATGGATTGACAAATTCAACGAAATCGAAGTCAGAGCTTTGTACGACGGTGAAGAAGCACAGGATATGGAACCAATAATGACCATTGAAGGAGATCCATCTTATTTTGGGTATCTTGAAACAATTTTACTTGGCGTAATCGCGCGCGGAAGCTCAACTGCAACAGCTGTAAAAAGAGTTGTTAAGGTTGCACACAATAAACCCATTCTTTTCTTTTCAGCCAGATTCGATCATTACTGGGTTCAGGCCACAGATGGATATGCGGCTTTCAAAGCCGGGGCGAACGTGGTTTCCACAGATGCAAACGCTGATTATTGGGGAGCGGAAGCCATGGGAACTGTCCCACATGCCTTGATAGCAGCGTATGGTGGTTCCACATCTCGTGCTACAATAAAATTTGATCAGCACATAGATCCCAAAATAAACAGGATTATTCTCGTTGATTGGGAAAATGATGTGATAGGTACCACAAAGCAAATGATCAAGGATTTTTATGAATATGCAACAGGTAAAAAGTACCGAAGAGGAGCTCCGTTAAACAAAGTGATCGGATCGGGCGCAAAGAAAATATGGGGTGTAAGATTTGACACTTCTGGATCATTGCGTGATGTTTCTGTTACCCCCATTGGAGAAGGTTCTTTAGGGGTATGCCCGGAGTTAGTATGGAAAGCGCGAAAAGAGTTTGATGCCATGGGATTGAATGATTTAAAAATAATAGTTTCAGGCGGATTTAACGCTGAAAAAATAGCGCTTTTTGAGAAATTGGATGTTCCTGTAGACTCATACGGAGTGGGATCGTCGCTTTTGAAAGAAAAAGTTGATATCACTGCAGACATAGTTGAAGTTAATGGAAAACCTTGTGCGAAGCTCGGAAGAAGTAAAAAAGATTTTTCGAGGCTCGAAAAGGTGGAATATTGAGGAATTAGATTTTGAGGAGGTGTGCTATGGTTGAAAAGGGAACATGGGTAATCAAAGAAGGATTTGCTGATATGTTTAAAAATGGGGTCATAATGGATGTAACAACACCTGAACAAGCAAAGATAGCCGAAGAAGCTGGTGCCGTGGCGGTTATGGCATTGGAGCGGGTACCAGCCGATATAAGGAAAGCCGGTGGAGTGGCACGAATGGCCGACGTTGGGTTGATACGAAAGATCATGGAAGAAGTATCAATTCCAGTGATGGCTAAAGTTAGAATTGGACATATAGCGGAAGCTAAAATACTTGAATCTCTTGGGGTGGACTTCATAGACGAAAGTGAAGTACTTACCCCAGCTGATGACAAATTTCATATAAACAAATATGAATTCAAAGTTCCGTTTGTATGTGGTGCACGCGATTTAGGTGAAGCACTTAGAAGAATTTCTGAAGGAGCTGCAATGGTGCGTACTAAAGGTGAAGCCGGGACAGGAAATATTGTGGAAGCTGTTAAACACATGCGAGCGGTTATGGATGCCATTCGCAGAACTAAATCCATGGTTGACGAAGAACTTGTATCCTATGCTAAAGAACTAAACGCTCCCGTGGAACTTCTTAGAATTGTCAAAGAACGGGGAAGACTCCCAGTTGTTAATTTTGCAGCAGGTGGAGTAGCAACTCCAGCAGATGCGGCTTTGATGATGCTACTTGGTGCAGATGGGGTATTTGTAGGTTCTGGCATTTTCAAATCCTCCGACCCAGCTAAAATGGCGAATGCTATCGTTCAATCAGTTTTACACTATGACGATCCAGATGAACTCGTAAAGATTAGTGAAGACATAGGTCAACCTATGGAAGGTCAAGAAATAGAAACTCTTTCAGAAAAACTTCAAGAAAGAGGTTGGTGAATTTTTTTCAGATATTAATTGGGCGCTGCTCACGGCGCCCTTACTCTTTTTGTGAGGTGTTTATATGAAAATCGGTGTACTTGGAATGCAAGGCGATATAGAAGAACATCTTGCAACGCTCGAAAAGTTAAATGTAGATGCTTTTCGTGTAAAATCATCAAAAGCACTTGATATGATAGATGGACTTATAATTCCTGGTGGTGAAAGTACCACAATGCTTCGATTGCTCAAACTCACAGGGTTGTTTGAAAAGCTGAAAAATATGATACAAAAAGGGCTTCCCGTTTATGGCACATGTGCAGGAATGATTTTACTCTCCAAAAAGATCGTTTCTCATGCTGAACAAGATTCTCTTAACATCCTTGATATTTCTGTGAATCGCAATGGCTATGGTCGACAAGTTGAGTCATTTGAAGCAGATCTATCTATTCCTCTGCTTGGCAACAAACCTTTCAGAGCAATCTTTATCCGCGCACCTTTGATTGTTAAAATGGGAAAAGATATCGAAATCCTGGCAAGTTACGATGGAAGTCCTGTTATGGTCCGTAATGGTAATGTTATGGCTTCTTCCTTTCATCCAGAGCTTTCCGGTGATTTAAGAATACATGAGTTATTCCTCAGGATGGTGAAAAATGCTTCTTATCGTTGATGTCGGAAATACTCAAACAGTCCTTGGATTATGGAGTAACGAAAAAATTATTGGAAGATGGCGCATAGGGACTATCAACATTTTAACTGAAGATGAGCTTTTGGTTCATGTGAATCATTTTCTTGACTTCTTTGGGTTTGATTTCAAAAGTATTGAAGGGGTTTGCGTTGCTTCTGTGGTTCCTCAATTAAACAGTACCTTCAGGTATTTTTCAGAAAAATACTTGAAGCACCCCGCACTTTTCGTAAAAGCCGAGAACGTGAAATGGCTGAAATGGCGAGTAAAAACGCTAACTGAAATAGGTGCTGACAGGGTGGCAAATGTCATCGCAGCCCGTGAATTTTTCGGCAAAGATGTCGTAGTTGTAGATTTCGGAACAGCAATCACACTTGATATATTGACGGACGTCTATGAGGGTGGATCCATTCTTCCAGGGCCGCGCACCGCAATGAAGGCTTTGTTCTCCAGCACTGCAAAGCTTCCGTTCGTAGATGAAAGAATTCCATCATCTTCCGTGGGAAGAGATACCCCCTCTAACATACAATCTGGCGTTATGCTCGGCACGATCTTAGCAATCGATGGATTAATATCTCGCTACGAGGCAGAGCTATCCAAAAAATTCAAAGTCGTCTCGACGGGTGGACATGGAGAATTACTTTCCAAAATGTCCAAACAAATAATAAAACATGTTCCTGACTTAACACTGTTTGGTATCGCAACTTATCATCAGAAAGTTTTGAAGAGATGAAAGTCCTACTTGTAAATCCATACATCTATGATGTGTCAGCTTATGATTATTGGCTAAAACCGGTGGGATTACTTTACATAGCAACAGCACTTGAAAAAGTAAATATAGAAGTAAGATTACTCGATCTCCTCGATCGACACCTTCCGGGAAATAATACACATAATGGCCCGTACGGCACGGGAAAATTTTTATCAATTATTGTTAAATCACTAATGAACGAGTATGGAATTCCAAGGTATCTGAAACGTTATGGTGCACCAGAGGAAGTACTTGATTCCTTAGATTTTTCCCCAGATGTTGTGTTAATCACGTCTATGATGACCTACTGGTATGGCGGCATATTTGAAACGATAAAAATGATTAAAAAGCGTTTTAATGTTCCTATAATCCTTGGCGGGAATTATCCAACTTTATTACCTAAACATGCTAAACTTTCTGGAGCAGATGTTATTGTTGAAGGAGATGGAATTCCAAAAATTTACAACATTTTAGAAACTGTTACAGGGACAAAGTTTGAGCATCCTATTGGTGAAAATTGGTTTGAAGAGATAACGCCAGACTATTCTCTTTATCCCACTATAGAATCTGCCGTTGTTCACACAACTTTTGGCTGTCCTTACAGATGTACATACTGCGTGGCTTGGAAAAAGGGTTTTAAAGTCAGAACGACAGATTCAGTTTTAAAAGAGATAAACGAACTAAAAAAACGTGGCGTTAAAGACATAGCTTTTTACGACGATGCAATTCTCGTAAAGCGCGAACGATTCAAAGAAATTCTCAAAAAACTCCCTACAGATGTTCGATACCATCTTCCAAATGGAATCCATGCTAAACTTTTGGATAAGGAAATAGCCAATCTTTTAAAGGAAAAAAATTTTCACACAATTCGAATAGGGTATGAAACAGGTAACGTAACTCTTCAAAAAAAGACTGGTGCCAAAGTAAACAATACAGAATTCCATCGTGCTGTTGAATTGTTGAAAAATGCCGGATTTAACTCAAAAGACATAGGAGTTTATTTGATCGTTGGGCTTCCGGGTCAAAGTTTTGAATCAGCCCTTGAAGATATAAAACATGTAGCACAAGTTGGGGCAAAACCCGTGATCAACGAGTACACGTTAATTCCAGGATCAGCAGACTGGAAACTGGCATTAAAGCAAGGTTCCATTGACGAAAACATAGATCCACTTATACTAAATAATTCTTTGATGTCTTATTGGTGGAAAAGTTCCATGGGTATAAAAAAGATTGGCGTTTTGAAGAATATTGTTCAGCGTTTTATAACAGGAAAAATTTCCCTTGAAGAACTCCTCGAATTCGGAGCAGAGAAAAAAATTGCATTTTAGAAATTTTTAAAGATCCGCTTAAGATCACTTGCTGCTCCAGAAAGAATTGAAAAATTATATGAAATCCTTCAAAAGGAGGAAAAAAAGCATGGCGCTTTTATCTTTCTGGTGGCATATGGCGTTTCTCTCTTTTGCCGTTACCATGTTTAGCACAAATACGGTGGTTCCAGCTTATCTCGAAAAAGTTTACCATTCTCCAGTACTAATAGGTATAGTTACATCCATTTTAATGGGACTACCTGCCATAACCCAGCTGTTCTTTGCAAATTTCTTGAGATCAAAAAGTTTCAAAAAGCCCTACTTAATCTTGGGAATAATCACAAGAGCATCAACCCTCTTTATGCTTTCATTTGTGGCTTTTTTCATCGTGTCCGATTCTCTATGGGGAATCATTGCCATCGTTGGGTTATTCGTAATATTTGCCACAACAGGTTCTTTCGCCGGAATAGCTTACATGGATTTACTCGGCAAAACCATTCCAAATGAAAAAAGGTATTACTTTTTCCCAGTGAGGCAGGTATCTGCCAGCTTGGCCTCATTGCTTGCAGGTGTGGTGGTCAAATATGTGCTCAGAGTTTTTAACTTCCCACATAACTACAGCATGCTCTTTCTTTTTGCAGCTATTTCTCTAACCATGGCAACCGGATTTTTCTGGTTTTTAAAAGAGCCTCCAAGTGAAATTGAACCTCGTGTTTCCACAGTTAAAATGATCAAATCCATTCCAGTTCTTCTCAGAGATCGAAAACTCTTCTGGTACGAGATCATCCAAATTTTAAGCGGAATTAACTTAATGGTTCTACCATTTTATACCGTTTATACAGTAAGCAAATTTGGAAATATTGTTGGAAATCTTGTAATATTTCAAGTTCTTGGAATGGTTTTTTCAAATCTTCTTTGGGGCATCGTGGCAAAGCGTTTTGGAAATGTAATGATAGCAAAAGCGGCTGCATTGCTGGCTGCTTCTGTAGCAATATCGATCTCATTTCTTCCGTCCTTGATGTGGTATTACGTGATTTTCATAACTATAGGCTTTGTTCTAAGCGCAAGAGGAGTTTTTATGGATGCTTATCTTATTGAAATAGCGCCTGAGAAAAAGCGTGTTATGTATGTTGGTATAAGAGGAACAATCGGATTTGTGGGCTCTTTGTTTCCTCTTTTTGGGGGATTTTTCGTCGGAGCATTTGGGTTTCTCCCGATCTTCATTTTCGCTTTTTTCGGTTTAACTGTCGCATTTTCGCTCACTTTTAAGCTAGGGTAAGGCTCGGAAATGGAAATGACGTAGATGCAAGAATTCGAAATAGATAAACTTAAAGAACGTTTTCCATTACTTTTATCAACATTTATAAGATTTTCCTCGATCATGGGTATTGCCATAGTATTACAGCTGTACATGGTCGATCTTGGAGCCAGCCTTTTCCACGTTGGATTGCTTTCTACACTTAGAGGGGTTGCTGCGGTAATCTTCAGCCCAATATGGGGAATTCTTTCGGATAGAAAAAATAGAAAACCGTATCTGATATTATCAAGTTTTATTTCCCTGATCGCTTTGATGCTTTATCCAACTGCCTCCACTGTAACTTGGCTTATGATATTAGTTTTTTTCTTCGCTTCGGCCAACGCAGGCTTCAATCCCATTGCTACTGCTCTATCTTCCGAAAAATCAAAAAGAAGAGGACTTGAAATATCATTCTTCAACTCAGCATTAGCAGCGGGAAATTTCGCATCTCGCATGATAATGGGCATTTTCCTTATTTGGATTTCGGTAAAAGCTTCTTTATGGCTCTTCGCGTTCATATTTACATTAAGCATCATACCACTCTTTCTAATAAAAGAAAAACACTCAGATCTCATCAAAAGAAGAAAACATTTTCTAATAAGTGTCGAGGATTTTCGTTTGATGAAAAATAATGGATTATGGAGTGTTTACATTGCATCTTTTATGAGACAAGCTGGCACAAGTGGGTGGCTCTCCGTTATCGCAGTTTATTTGGTTTATTCTGTAAAATTGTCTGCTTCTACCGTAGGGTTCATTTCTGGATTGAATCCACTGGTTCAAATATTTTCCACACTGTATTTCGCAAGACTTGTTGAAAAAAGAAATTCTAAACACGTTATGATCATTGGAATGTTATTAAGTGCTTTAGCCCCTCTGCTTTTAGCAGTTGTAAAAAATTCGGTGGGAGCTTCTATTGCTTTCGGTGTTTTAGGCTTGGGATATGGAGCTTTCATATCCGGAACAACTACTTACATTTCTTTCGCAACTACTTCCGATCTTCGCGGACGATTTATGGGGCTATTCAGTTCATCACGATCAATGGGCTCGATCGTTGGCCCTCTCATTGCTGGAAGTATGGCAACTATCTTGGGATATAACTTCATGTTTTTCCTAATGACAGCTTTTGAAATCACCTCGTTTTTCATAATAAAAGAGTTTTTCAAAGAAACAATTGATCACAATGACATGTTGGTTTAAGAGTCTATCAAGTAAATCAAGTACGACATGACACCTTAAAGAATCAGATTTGGTAAGAGAAGATTACATAACCGCTTGACTTTATGAAATTTTGATGGTATTATACTAATGCTAATCATTAGCAATATTATTAGAAAGGAGAATATCCTTGCAAAACAAAAAGTGTAGAATGACCAATCAAAGAAAAGTCATTCTTGAAGAACTTAAAAAATCCAAAGAACACCTTTCGGCAGACGAACTTTATATCTTGGTCCGAGAAAAATTACCGAATATAAGCATCAGTACAGTTTACAGAAATCTTGAAGCATTATCTGAATGCGGCTTGATAAGTAAGTTGGAACCGGGAAAAACTCAAAAGAGATTTGATGCAAATGTCAAACCTCATTTCCACATACGTTGTGTGAATTGTGGAAGATTGGATGATGCTCCCTTCGTTATCATACCTGAGATCGAAAAAGTTATTCAAAGATTCGAAGCATCTGTAAGTAAGCTGACAGGCTATGATATGAAAGGTTACCAGTTAGAGTTTCTCGGCATATGTCCCAAATGTAAAGAAAGTATGAAAAAACAAAAAACCGAACAATAAGGAGGAAAGATGAAAATGGTGACGAGAAAGATCAAAAATGATGTTTACGAAGTTGGTGCTATAGATTGGGACAGAACCTTGTTTGATGAGCTCATACCGCTTCCAGATGGAACGAGTTACAATTCGTATTTTATAAAAGGAAGCGAAAAGAATGCGCTGATAGATACCGTAGACCCGAAAAAGACGGAAAAACTTTTAGAAAATCTTGAAGAACTTAAAGTTAAACATATAGACTATGTCATATCAAACCATGCGGAACAAGACCATTCAGGTTCTATCCCAAAAATTCTTGAGCTCTATCCGGATGCAAAAGTGGTCACGAACGAAAAATGCAAAAACCTTGAAAAAGATTTACTTTTGATAGATGATGGGAAATTTATAACGGTAAGTGATGGAGAAACGCTCTCCCTTGGAAACAAAACGCTTGAATTCATCTTTACGCCATGGGTTCACTGGCCAGAGACGATGTCCACATACCTTGTGGAAGATAAAATCTTATTTACCTGCGATTTTTTTGGTTCTCATATAGCTTCGAGCAGCCTGTTGGTTACCAACGAAGCCAAGACCATAGAGGATGCAAAGCGCTATTATGCCGAGATCATGATGCCATTTAGGCCATCGATCAGGTCCAACCTGAAAAAACTTGAAAAACTTCGTATAGATTTCATAGCTCCAAGTCATGGTCAAGTTTACAATCACCCTAATTTTATAATAAATGCATACAAAGAGTGGGTATCAGAAGATGTGAAAAACAAAGTAATAATTCCTTATGTATCCATGCATGGGAGCACCGAAAAAATCGTGGGTTATCTTGTAGATGCTTTGATTAACAGAGGAATATCAGTTAGACCTTTCAACGTTATCACTACAGATATAGGAGAATTAGCTATGTCACTTGTCGATGCAGCAACTATGATAGTAGCATCTCCAACAGTTCTTGCTGGATTACATCCTATGGCAGCTTATGTGATCTCTTTTGCAAATGCTATAAGACCAAAAGTTAAATTTACATCGTTCATAGGATCATTTGGATGGGGCGGAAAGAGTATAGATCAATTTAAGAGTTTAACTACCAACTTGAAAGCAGAACTTCTTGAACCAATTTTAGTGAAAGGATACCCAAAAACAAATGACTTTAAATCTTTTGATAAATTAGCGGATGAAATATTGAAAAAACACCATGAATGCGAGTTTGTAAAGTAAAAAATGAAGGAGGATGGAAATATGGAAGAGAACAAAATGCCCTTGATAGGCGAAAAATTTCCAGAATTGGAGGTTCAAACTACACAAGGCAAAAAGAAATTACCTGATGAGTTTAAAGGAAAATGGTTTGT
>JALSLY010000063.1 GCA_026988035.1 Thermotogae bacterium | reverse complement strand
GAAATAGATGGCATAATATTCATGCCGGCAACACCTCCTGTGAGTTGGTTGTTCAAATTAATTTTACACGAGGTGTTGTCGGTTTTTCAATCGTTATGCCTTTTTCAATGACCTTCGTTACAGCTTAACTCTTTTTCGTTACTTTCACGCACAACGTGAGTAATGATGTTATAATTATAACAGGAGTTGATCGAAATGCGTGAAATTGCGAAAGTGGTTAAAATAGAAAATCACATGATTTTGGTAGAAAAAAGTGCTAGTAGTATTTGTGGTTCATGTGGAATAAAAGATATATGCAATGTCAGCACTGTAAAGGTGCGTGTTTTAAATCCCAAAAAATATGATATAAGCATCGGAGACATGGTGGAGTATGAATCACCTAAACACGCAAGTGTCACAAGTTTATCAGCGCTTTTGTATGGGATTCCAATTGTTATCCTTTTGGCACTTACCATTTCGTTGAAGAAACTGTTTGGTTTTAGCGATTATTTATCGCTTGGAATAGCTGCTGTTACAGTGGGAATATATTACTGGATCCTCAACGTTTATTCCAAAAAGAGAGCTAACAAGTTTTTGCCTTATATCGTTAAGAAAGTAGATGGTACAGTACCTAACATCTCATCTATTACGATTCAAAAGCGTTAATTCGGAGGTGAAGCAGTGCACGTACTCTACACGCGAGAAAAACTTCTTGAAAGAATAAGAGAACTCGGAAAAGAAATAACTGACACGTACAAACCGTTTACAAATGAAATTGTTGCAGTTTGCGTGTTGAAAGGTGCAATCCATTTCTTTAGCGACCTTGTACTTGAAATAGGATTGAACGTTTCTTACAGTTTTGTTCAAGTTTCAAGCTATTTAGGTGGTGGCAGCACTGAGCGTGTTAGAGTAAAATCGTGGCTTGACGAGAGCATAACTGGTAAGCACATATTGGTTGTTGAAGACATAGTAGATACAGGCATCACTTTGAATTATATCTTAAAATACTTCTCTAAATACGACCCGGCTTCTTTGAAGGTTGTAACTCTTTTTGAAAAGCGAGCCCATAGAAAAATCGAAATTCCAGTTGATTTTGTCGGATTTCATATTGAAGATAGATTTATACTTGGCTACGGGTTCGATTACGATCAGAAATACAGAAATATCCCTTATGTGGGGTACACAGATGCGTAAAGGACAGATTACAATTTTGCTGATAAGTGTTTTGATAGCTCTAACTTTAGGAGTAATGGGTTTTTTTGCCAGAAATCAAATTGATGATATAGAGCTTCAACAAATCGGAATCAGCTCTTTTGCGACATCTATTCACATACAGCAAACTCCTTCAATAGAACTTCCAAAGTCAAGCAATCTGTTTTCTAAAGAAAAGTGATATGTTGTTTGAAGATTTTGTGGATTCTTCCGAATTGATCATAAAATCAATTTTGACTGGTGAGAAAAGTTTGAGAGAGCTCGAAAAGTTTATGAGAAATTCTCTTCTCACTGTCAAAGATTTGCCAGAAGGTGTTAATGAGAGATTTAGAGCCTTCTGTGATTATTTTATAGGCATGTCAAAACTTCCAAAAGGTCGAGTTGAAACCCGTCTGAAAAACGGTTTGATCATGATAGAAAAACTTCGCAGAGAAAACCTAACAGCTCTACCCGCTTTACCTCAAAAGTCCGCAAACTTAGATTCCCCTGTAAAATTTGCCAAAAAAGTTGGCCCTTCGAGAGAAGAAAAGCTCTTTAAGTTAGGAATAATAACTATTCGAGATCTCTTGTACCACTTTCCACGTTTGTATGACGACTGGCGTCGCCCTCTCAGCATACTAAAATTAAGGCCTGGTGAACGTGTTTCAGCGATTGCAGACATTGTGAACGTCGAAAAACGAAGAGCCAAGAACTACACCATAGTTACAGCAATTGTAACGGATGGATTCTCAAACATGTACCTCGTTTGGTTCAATCAAGAGTATATCTACAACATTATACGTAATGCCAAGCGTTTGGCATTTAGTGGGATCGTTAAAAACGATTACGGGCGCTTTCAGGTAATGTCTCCGGACTTCGAAGTAGCCGATACTTCCTCTCCAAGAATCGCTCCGATTTATGATCTTACATCGGGCATATCTCAGAAAGTGATGAGAATCATGATCGAAGCGAATATTCCGTACGTTCATTTTCTCGAGGAACCAATTCCCAAAGGCGTTTTAGAAAAGAGAAAATTGTTAGGTGTGAAGAAAGCTATGTATGGTATTCATTTCCCTCAAAGTGAGTACCATCTTAGAGAATCCCGGAAACGTCTTGCTTATGAAGAATTTTTCTTATTAGAAGTGTCTCAACTTATGATCAGGAAAAAATTTCAATCAAAAGGCGGTGTGTGCAAAAAATTTAGTGGCATTATGTCTCGCAAATTTGCGAAATCGCTGCCCTTTGAATTAACAAAGGCTCAGAAGCGTGCAATTGAGGAGATAGAAAAAGATCTTTCGGATTCCCTTGCTATGAATAGACTTCTTCAAGGAGACGTCGGAAGTGGGAAGACGGTAGTTGCAGAAATGGCTATTCTTGATGTAATAGAAAGCGGGTTTCAAGCCACTTTTATGGCGCCAACTTACGTTCTTGCGAGCCAGCATTATGAGCGAATAAAGTCCGATCTCTCCCCTTTTGGTATTGAAGTTGAATTGTTAACCGGATCCACGCCTTCGACTCAGAAGACGAATATAAAAGAAAAGATGGCCAATGGCGATATAAAACTCGTTATAGGAACTCATGCTTTGATACAAAAAGACGTCTCTTTTCAAAATCTTGGTCTTGTCATAATTGACGAGCAGCACAAGTTTGGTGTTAAACAGCGAGAAGCGTTGATGTCAAAAGGAAAGGCTGTAGATACACTTGTAATGACAGCTACGCCAATTCCCAGAACTCTCTCAATGACATTATACGGGGATCTTGATGTAACGCTTATAGATGAAATGCCAAAAGGTAGGCAAAAGCCAAAAACGATGTTAGTCAATGAGGCGAAGCGAGACGAAGTGTTTGATTTTGTTAAAAAAGAGATAGATAATGGTAATGGAGTTTTCTGGATTTCTCCATTGATTGAAGAATCAGAGAAGATGGACCTTAAAGCTGCAAAAGAGATATATGAGGAATTCATAAGTGGTCCCTTTTCCAATTATAAAGTTGGTCTGCTTCACGGAAAAATGTCTTCTGAAGAAAAAGAGAAAGTGATGAGGCAATTCTACGAGAAAGAAACTCAAATACTCGTGGCAACTACAGTTGTGGAAGTCGGAATAGATATTTCCCACGCCAATGTTATGGTTATTGAGCATCCAGAAAGATTTGGGCTTGCGCAGCTTCACCAGCTTAGAGGACGCATCGGCCGTGGTGGAGAAAAATCTTACTGCTTTCTCTTAACCAATGGAGCAGAAATTGAAAGGTTGCGGTATTTTGTACATACTTTCGATGGGTTTGCGCTTGCCGAGTATGATTTAAAGCTCCGTGGACCTGGTGAATTTATGGGAACACGCCAACATGGAATACCAGAATTTAAAGTGGCAAATCTTACAGAAGATGTGGATTTACTCTTTCAAGCTCGTGAAGACGCCGAAGATCTCATAGAAAAAGATCCGGAACTTTTATCACATCCCTTGCTTTTGAAAGAAATCAACCGTAGATATGGAGAAAGAGTAAACTTTGTGGAGGTGGGATGATTGAAGATCACAGGGGGAAGATTCAAAAAAATGATCATTTCATCCGTTCCAGATACACGTACGAGATATACGCCAGCCATCGTTAGAGAAGCATTATATGACATAATTGATGTGGAAGGAAAAGACATGTTAGAACTTTTTGGGGGGAGTGGTATTGTTTCCGCTGAGGCGATCAGTAGGGGAGTTAAACAAACTACGATTGTTGAAATATCTCGCTCTTCATGTACAACGATAAGAAAAAACTTATCAAAACTTCATCATCTATCTAAAATAATCAACGTGGATTTTCGCATAGCATTAAGAAGGCTATCTAAAAAGTGTAACAAATATGATTTCATCTTTGCCGATCCACCTTTTAAAACAGGTCTTTTACTTGAAACATTCAATGAAATTGACAAGCATTTTGAGCTGCTAAAACCAGGAGGCATTGTCATTATAGAATCTTTTGAAAAAGAATTGCCACCAGAAAACGGTGAGAATATAATGCTTCGTTCAAGGAGAAAATACGGTGATATTGTACTGAGTTTTTACTCACCTAGCCATAACAAAAATTAAAGTAGCAACTACAAGAGTGAATATTGACCAACCTATGATAAAAGGCACAAGGCTAAAAACGACGATCAGCGCAAACCCAGCAAGCGAGAAAAAATACAAAAATGCTGTGAGTCTTACCCTCATTCTCAAAATTCTAATTCCTATGTAGATGTAAGCTGCAATTCCTAAGAAGATGAAAATACTTTCTAATATCTTTATCCCCTCCAGAAAACTCAAAATCGTACTTTAAAACAAAACGGGCATCTTAAATGCCCGATTTGGAGCGAGCAACGGGATTCGAACCCGCGACACTCGGCTTGGAAGGCCGATGCTCTACCATCTGAGCTATGCCCGCACGCAAAAGATTTTACCACAAAGTTAGATCGTGATCAAGTCTCCGTGATGCCTCAAAATAAAATCTACACGAAAATGGTAAAATCAAACTGTGAAAAGGAAAAAATATATTTTTGAAGTTCGAACTGAAAAATCCAATGAAATACTCGAAAAATTTGGAATTATTGGGTTCTCCAACTTTTACAGTGAAAAGGAACCAAATTCTGTTAACGAACTCTTTCATCTTTTTCCAGAAAATGATGAGCGTGCAAAAGAGATCTTGAGTAGTTTGGGTGTCAAAGCAAAAGTGGAATACGTTGAAGATCAAGATTGGATCTCAAAGTGGGCCGAAACATTGAAAATAGTCAAAGTGGGGGAAGGGCTTTATGTTAATCCCAATCCTTCAAAATTTGAAAATCCAACGGATGGAATAACAGTAAAGATAATCCCGGGTATGGCTTTTGGCACCGGAGAGCATCCAACGACAAAACTCGCTATTCAACTTTTGAAAAAAAGTGTAACTTCATCAACAAGCGTGTGTGATGTTGGCTGTGGAACTGGAATTCTCTCGGTTTTCGCGATTAAATTTGGCGCTAAACGCGTTTTGGCGGTTGATTTAGATGAGAATGCTATCAAAAGTGCCAAAGACACAAGAGATTTAAATGGCATTGACTTTGAGATTAAGAGGTCCGATCTTCTCGATCAGGTTCACGAAAGATTTGATCTCGTTGTAGCAAATATCGTGTTTGACGTGATAATAAAACTCATTGATCAGCTTGAAAAGAATCAAAAGGTCATAGTTTCTGGAATAGATCTCGAAAGAGCTTCAAAATTTGAAGAATTTTGCCATCAAAAGAGAATCAAAATCGTTGAAAAGAGCTGTGAAGGCGAATGGTGTGCGTATCGATTGATAACATGAACCAATTTGCACGACTCTGTGCTAAAATACTATGAGAATCAGACTTGGTGGAGGAGTCCACCAGAAATGCCATTGGCCAATGACTCCTATTTTAGGTGTCATTTTTTGTTTGGAGGAGATTTTGTTGAAAAAAACGAAAAACGTTTCCGAATACTTGATCGGGCAGGTTAGTGAGAGACTAAACGATATTGGATGCCCTGTATGTGCGCTGATGAAAAAATCTGTTAATGACTATATAGATACGCTGTTCTACGAAAGTGTGAACGATCCTGGAGAGCGTAGGGATTTTATAAGCGGACATGGGTACTGTTCAAAACATCTGTTCATGATAGAAAAGCACCTTGATACTCACCCTGATCTGGGAATACTTGGCGCTAATATTTTGTATTCCGATCTTTTTGAACTGCTTGAAAAAGCGATTAACGATGAGGATATCAAGATTGGTAATGGATGCAAATTGTGTGAAGTGGAAAGAAATGCGCAAAAGCGCTATCTTGAGATATTTGCTGATTATATTTCGAATCCCACGAGACTTGACGAATACAACAAATCTATATCCATGGTATGCCTCAAACATACTCACATGATTAAGAAAATAAAAGGCGTAGATTTTTCCTCATTCTTAAAAGTGCAGAAAGAAAAACTCCATCGCCTTGAAAAAGCAATGGAGGAATTTATAAGAAAAAGTGACTATCGTAATTCACGTGAGCCGATATCGAGAATTGAAGGTGAAGGTTGGAGAGTTATGTCAAGATTCTTAGAATGAACTCATATTTTGAAATAAAGATCGTATTCTACCGGATTAGGAATGCTTGAAACCAAATGGATCTCTTTTCTTTTTTTGTCAATCCACATATCTATCAATTCCTTAGGAAAAGCTGGGTTTAAAAAATCACGATCTTTTTCCAATGCGTCAAGAGCCTCGCTAAGCGATGCGGGAAGATCTCTTACTTCTTCTGGAATTTTATCTCCTTCGTAGGGTCCAAATCCTTCTTTTGTTGGATCCCATCCTTTCTTTATGCCATCAACACCTGCAAGTAGCATCGCAGCCATTGTAAAATGAGAGTTTGAAGTGGCATCAGGAGGTCTGAACTCTATTCTTCTCATTTTTTTGTCACTCACATAAGCCGGGATGCGTATCGCAGCATTTCTGTTTCCGAGAGCGAATATTGGTTTTGTCGGGGCTTCGAATCCTGGTATAAGTCGACGATAAGAATTAGTAGAGGGGTTGGTTATGGCAAGAAGTGCTGGGGCATGTTTGAGTATACCCGCTATATAAGAAAGCGCAACAGAAGAAAGTGAATAAAGACCTTCTGGATCGTCAAAGATGTTCCGTGTACCGTTCACCAAAAATTGATGCACGTGCATGCCATTTCCAGCATAGCCTTGGATCGGCTTTGGAAGGAAATTCACCACATACCCGTTGTCGTTTGCGACATTTCTGACAACATACTTCATGAGAGGTATCCAATCTGCTGCTTCAAGCACATTTGAAAGATTGAATTCGATTTCAAATTGGGAAGATCCCACCTCATGGTGGTGATATTTCACATTCATCCCAAATTCCGTTAGAATCGATACCATATCGTTTCTAACGTCAAACATGGAATCAAATGGAGGTGTTCTGTGATAACCTCCATCTGCTTTTATTGCAGGCTCTGTCGATGTTGGCCAACTGATTTCCCTGCTTTCTACATCGAAATGCACTGTTCGCGGAGAAACCTCATGATTTACGGCTTCAAATATGTTGAATTCCATCTCTGGGCCAACAAACATTTTTGTAGCCACTCCAAGTTCTTGGACATAACTCAATGCCTTTCTCAACACATTTCTCGGATACCATTTAAAAGGAGCTGATCTGTCAGGAAGGAAGACATCGCAGACAAACGATATAGTATCTGCATCCGAAAATGGTTCTTCAAAGCTCAATGATGGATCCGGCACTGCAACCATATCACTAAACGCCGTGTGGGCATATCCAAAGTTAGAGGCATCAAATCCTACACCCTTTGAAAAAATACTCTCGTTGATTGTCTTGGATGGAAGTGTGACATGTCTGAGAGTTCCATCTACATCGTAGATTTTCAAATCAACGTACTCGTAATTCTTAACTTTTCTTAAAATATCTTCAAAATTCAAAATGCTTCCTCCTCAATTAAAAATTCAATTTCCTCAATTTCCACTTTTCGGAATTACACAAATGAACTCCAGAGTCTCATCAGAATCATTCACAAATTGGTGCATTTCGTTTGGCGGCACAAACACATAATCTCCGACTCCAAATGGCTTTTTACCTTCGTTTGTTCTTAAAAAGCCCTTGCCTTTGAGAACGTAAACCTCATGTTCCCATGGATGTGAGTGATGAGGGGTAAACCCACCAGCTTTCATCGTGAAATGCCTCATTATGAAAGTTGGCGCGCCATCTTTCGGACTTATGAGTACGCGCTTTTCAACCCCTTTCGCTTCTTTTCCATCATTATAAATCTCGGGCGTAACATCCATGTGTTTCCCAACTTTTGCCATATTATCCCCTACTTTCCAACAATCTTTACAACGCGGTTCGTAACGAATTTGCACATCTTCACCTTCAACTTTGAAGATCGGATCGTTCAACGAAGCTGGCAACCATTGACCTTCTTTTAAAATTAAACGTTGTGTACGCGTTGCGTCTTTACCACACACAACACAAACAGCTTTTAAAAGCACAATCTCGTCAGCGATAGCCACGATCTTCATAACATTGTTAAATGGTTCGCCGCGAAAGTCAAGATTTAACCCTGCAACGATCACATCTGTACCACGTTTGACAAAGAGGTTTACCACTTCAAAAAGCTCTTCGCCAAAAAATTGGGCTTCATCGAAAGCAACGTAATCCATATTCTCTTTCAAATACTTAAGAGTATCCCTTGCAGACTCAACAGTCGTTGCTTTTAAGGAAGTCCCGGCTCTTGATATGACATTCTCGTCTTTGTTCCGAGTATCTGAAGAAATTTTAAAAATTACCCCGCGCTGCCTTGCAATATTTCTTCTCACAACTCTTCGTATGAGTTCCTCTGTCTTTCCTGAGTACATGGGACCTATGACTGCCTCTATCTTTCCGTCCAAAGACTTCACACCTCTTTCAAGTTAGAAATGTAGCATTTATGATTATATCAAAAAATCCTCTCGCATATTCGGGCTTCTTGTAGTACAATTGAGTAAATTTGAAAGGTTTTTTTATGGAGGTCGAGAAGCTTGAAGAGAGTTCTTTTTATGATCTCATTATCAATAATCTTAACCGTTTCTCTTGTTTTTGCATATTCATTTGAGTTCTACACAATTAAGAGTGGAGATACTCTAAGTGGAATAGCCGAAAAGATAGGTGTCTCTGTAAACTCCATTTTAGATTTGAATCCCACGATTAATCCCAACAAAATATGGGTAGGACAGAGATTAAAAATAGTTAAACCAGATGGTGTCTTTGAAACCGCAAATAAAAATCAGGCATTGTGGTACATAGCGGCTGAGTATTTCACTTCTATAAAAAGTATTCTAAAATACAACCGCTTGAAGAACCCGAATATGATATTCCCTGGTCAAAAGTTTTTCATCCCATCATCGATAATGTGTCAAAACGCGGATAGAAAAACCGGTATCATATGGCCAGTCTTTGGAATAATAACTTCTCCGTATGGTTGGAGAATAAATCCCATCACACACAAAAAAGAGTTTCACGCAGGAGTGGACATTGGTGCTCCAGAAGGGACACCAATATTTTCGGCCATCAGTGGAATGGTTACCTATGCAGGATGGGATGATGGGTATGGAAAAATGGTTCAAGTATTTAATGGTCGCATGCTCACAAGGTATGGACATTTGTCGAGAATAGATTGCTATGTTGGAGAGTACGTCCGACAAGGAGAAATAATAGGAAGAGTAGGATCAACGGGATTGAGTACTGGACCACATCTTCACTTTGAAATTCGAATAAGCGGAACTCCGTATAATCCGCTTGGGTATTTACCATACGTTCGTTGGTCTGGCGAAATGCCAAATCCCCCCACACCTTACGAAGAAGGAGTGGGATTCTCCAGTGGAGAATGTCTTTCCCACTTTCATGTCCGAAGCGGAAGCTGAGTGGGATTCTAAAATTCACCTTCTAAAGAACCTACGGTGTTTTCCACTAACCGTAGAATGGGTCGTTTCAGCGTATTCTCTAAGAATTTCCTCCTGCTCTTTTGTCAACGATCGCGGAATTTCAACATTTACTTTAACTATGTGATCTCCCCTTGAATTGCCTCTTACGGGAGGAAATCCTTTTCCCTTAAGTTTGAAAATGGTCCCAGGTTGCGTACCTGATGGAATCACCAGCTTTTCTGGTCCTTCCAACCCGTTAATTTCTATTGTCGTCCCAAGGGCAGCTTGTGCAAAGTCAATCGTGGCTTCGCTGTAAACATTTTGACCGTCGCGTTTCATACCTTTTATTTCCTTTATTCTCACAACAACAAAAAGATCTCCATAAGGTCCGCCGTTTTCTCCAGCATGTCCACCGTTGGGAACCCTCATTCTTCCACCATCTTCAACACCAGGCGGTATTCTCAATTTTATTTTCTTTTTTTGCATCACACGAGTTCGCCCTCCACAAACCGGGCATTTTTCGCTTATAACCTTTCCGGTCCCACCGCACATATCACATGTACTCTGCGTAGTCATGACTCCAAAAAAAGTTCTCTGCTGTCGGCGTATTACACCGGTTCCATGGCATTTTGGGCAGATTTTAAATGCCGTTCCATTCTTTGCTCCCGTTCCGTGGCAGGCTTCACAAACTTTATACCTTGTGTACTCTATTTCTTTTTCGGTTCCATAAAGCACATCCTTGGTTTCTATCCAGACAGTTACATAAATGTCTTCACCTTTAACAGCCCGGGATTTTGCAGAAGTTCTTGAAGACGAACGTGGATTCTGACCAAAAAACATATCAAATAAATCCTCAAATCCACTGAACGGACTTTGATCAAATGGACTACCCTCTTGCGTGCTGGTCCACCACTCTTGATTTCCCGTTGGTTGTCCAACATAACCAAAACGATCGTATTGTGCACGTTTTTGAGGATCAGAAAGCACTTCGTATGCTTCTCGAATTTCTTTA
>JALSLY010000062.1 GCA_026988035.1 Thermotogae bacterium | reverse complement strand
CATCGCATCCTGGGGCTGAAGCAGGTCCCAAGGGTTGGGCTGTTCGCCCATTAAAGCGGTACGTGAGTTGGGTTCAGAACGTCGTGAGACAGTTCGGTCCCTATCTACCGTGGGCGCAGGAGACTTGAGGGGAGTTGTCCTCAGTACGAGAGGACCGGGATGAGCGTACCAATAGTGAACCAGCTATTCTGCCAGGGGTACAAGCTGGGTAGCCACGTACGTAAGAGATAAGCGCTGAAAGCATCTAAGCGCGAAACTCGCCCCGAGATTAGGTCTCCCATCCCAAAAAGGGAGTAAGAGTGGTTCGAGAACAGGACCTTGATAGGCCAGAGGTGTAAGCGTGGTGACATGTTGAGCCGACTGGTACTAATAACTCGAGGCCTTAACCTAATGACCTGTTCAGTTTTGAGTGACCAAGATATCCCGGGTGAGGATACCGTGGTGGGAAACACCCGTTCCCATTCCGAATACGGCCGTTAAGCCACCGCGGGCCGATGGTAGTAAGGGGGCAGCCCTTTGCGAGAGTAGGTTATTGCCCGGGTTGGATATGAAAGAGAGAGCTCCTCATTAAAAGGAGCTCTCTTTCTTTTATTATTTGTGGTTACAGTTCTTTAACTTCTTCCATTCCTTTTTGAACAGCCTTGATGTTTATTTCTAAAAAAGCTTTCTTTTTTCCAGTCATGGTTTCTTCAAGAGCTTTTTTTATAGAATCGAAAGAAATAAGTCCACTAATCTTGGCAAAAGCACCAAGTGTTACCATGTTTAAAACTTTGGTGTTACCGATTTCATCAGCTATTTCGTTTGATGAAATCTTGAAACTTTTGACGTCTTTACGAGTTGGATTTCTGTCTATAACCGAAGAATTGATCAGCAATATTCCTTCATCTTTTATATTTTTCTCGAATTTAATCATGGAAGGGATGTTCATAGCGATAACTATGTCAGGTTTGTCAACTACTGGTGATCCTATATCTTCGTCACTGATCACAACAGTACAATTAGCTGTTCCACCGCGCATTTCGGGACCATAAGATGGCAGCCAAGTAACTTTCTTCCCTTCGTGCATGGCGGCTTCCGCAATAATTTTCCCTAACAGCATGACTCCCTGTCCACCGAATCCAGCTGTGACAACAGAGTATGTCGCCATTTTCACTCAGCCTCCTTTGTTCTATCAACATAGATACCGAGTGGATATTGCTTAGTCATTTTTTCTTCGAGCCATTTCATCGCTTCAATTGGTGTTAATCCCCAATTGGTTGGACAGGTTGAAAGAACTTCGACCATTGAAAAGCCTAAGTTTTTGATTTGGACTTCAAATGCCTTTTTTATGGCCCGCTTTGCCTTAATAACGTTTTGAGGTGTGGTAACCATGACTCTTTCAACGTAAGCAGAACCTTCCAGAGTGGCAAGCATTTCGCTCATTCGAATTGGATAGCCATTTGCTTTTGCACTTCTTCCATAAGGAGTAGTTGTTGTTTTCTGACCAAGAAGAGTTGTGGGAGCCATTTGACCTCCTGTCATTCCATATACTGCGTTGTTTATAAATATCGTTGTTATATTTTCTCCTCTGTTAGCGGCATGCACTATTTCGGCTGTACCTATAGAAGCAAGGTCACCATCACCTTGATAAGTGAAAACTATGCGATCTGGCATGGCTCGTTTCATGCCGGTTGCGACAGCGGGAGCACGTCCATGAGGAGCAACTGTGCCATCTAAATCAAAAAACTCATATGCAAAGACAGAACAACCAACTGGTGCCACCATCAACGTTTTTCCAGCAATACCAAGTTCATCTATAACTTCAGCAATGAGTCTATGCACTATGCCGTGATGACATCCAGGACAATATGTAAACTCCTTCCCACTTAACGATTTTGGCATTTTAGCTATTATTTTATCAATCGTGCTATCCATTTAAGTCACCTACCATAACCTTTTTTACAGCTTCAAGGACTTCTGTGGGAGTTGGAACCACTCCACCGCTTCTCCCGTAAAATGGCGTTTTTGCCTTGCCATTAACTCCGAGTTTTACATCTTCAAGCATCTGGCCATAGCTCATTTCAACGGTAAGCACATTTTCCACTGTATCAGCAAGCTTGTTTATTTGTTTATAAGGAAAAGGCCAGAGTGTTATGGGTCTGAAGAGTCCGACTTTTATTCCTTCCTTTTCAGCTAAATGAATGGTTGTTTTAACTATTCTTGCCATTGTTCCATATGCAGCAATGATTATATCTGCATCTTTGGTATTGACTTCTTCGTATCGAATTTCGTTTTCCACTACTTTTTTGTAAGTTGCTTGATAGCGAAGATTCATTTCTTCAAGTCCATAGGGATCTATATTGAAAGAAGTAACTTTCCTTGGTTCATGATCAGAGGCTCCTGTGAGAGCCCAATCTTTTTTAGGAACGCCATTGGGATCGCGCATTTCTGGGAATTCCACCGGTTCCATCATCTGTCCGAGCATGCCATCCGCAAGAATGGTAACGAGCATTCTGTATTTGTCTGCTAAATCAAAGGCTAAATTCATGAGATCTACAGACTCTTGAATCGTGTGAGGAGCAAGAACGATCATCCGATAATCCCCATGTCCTCCTCCCTTGGTTGCTTGAAAATAATCACTTTGCGCTGGTTGAATATCTCCAAGACCAGGTCCCCCACGTACCACGTTTACAAAAACAGCTGGAAGTTCAGCACCAGCCATGTAAGAAACTCCTTCCATCATCAGACTAAAGCCAGGTGAGGAAGTCGATGTCATAACACGTTTTCCAGTACAAGAAGCGCCGTACATCATATTAACTGTTGCCACTTCGCTCTCAGCTTGAAGAAAAGTTCCGTCTACTTCAGGTAACCTTCGAGACATATATTCGGTGAGTTCACTTTGGGGTGTTATTGGATAACCAAAATAAAGTCTGCACCCAGCTCTGATTGCTGCCTCAGCGATAGCTTCGGATCCCTTGAAAAGCATTTTCATACTTTACTCTCCTCCTTCACCAGCCTGTGAACGACTATACACACATCGGGACACATGTTGTAGCAAAAGGCACATCCTATACATTTGTTTTCTGGATCGTGGAGCTCTGCATAATGATAACCTTTGTTGTTGAACTTCTCCGAGAATCTTATCACGTGCTGTGGACATGCATTGATGCACAATCCACAACCTTTGCATCTCTCAGAGTCTATTTCTATGTATGCTTTCTTTGTCATATGACTCCTCCTCTCTGAATTTCTCACCAAAGATTGCTTAGATATCTTTTAAGCTTGAACACGGGAAACTTTCCAGAATATTCTATACCGTCTTTTACCACAGTAAATGCGACAGGTATTTCGAGATACTCGGAGACCTTTCTCACGATCTCTTCACCTTTTCGAATATTATCGCCATTTGTTTCAGAACCTATATTTGTGTTACACACAAGATAATTGATTTTTATTTTCCCGCTTTTAGAGATCTTTTGAATGTTTTTAACGATCTCTTCAAGTGTTGTGCTGAAAGGACGTAATGTGTTAATTACAAAGAAAACGCTTTTGCTGGTAGAATCGAGGAAAGGCTTGATTGATCCCAAGACTGTTGCTCCATCCTCATTTCCACCCACATCTGCAACTGTAAAATAGTCTGGGTTAGATATGTAGCCACTCATCTGAGCCGTTATGATCGGAAGATCAGCATGACTTAATACACCTGGGGGAGCTATAACCTCAATTCCCTTTGTCTTTAAAAACTTTCTCTCGTCGCGACTACGAAAATATGGGCTTATGACGTCTATATCAACCAGTGCAACACGGGACACTTGCTTTCTCAAATCGATTGCTGTATTTATCGCGAGTTCTGTTTTTCCGCTTCCAAACATACCAATATAGACGAAGAGGCGCGTTTTAAAATTTAAAAAGTTCATCTTTCACCGCCATAACTTTTTGCTTCTTCTTCTCCTCTGAGCACTCTTAGTGCTCCCATTGCAAGTGCTTTCTCCTCATCACCACCTGGAAATACCATAACAGGAGCTATACATGAAACTTTTTCTTTTATCCATGGAACAAGGTAATCAGAATCGTAAGCCAATCCACCTGTTAATATGATCGCATCAACCTCGCTGTTAAGTGGTATGATCATACGTCCAATCCATTTTGAAATTTGATAAGCCAAAGCCTTGTAAACCAATTTTGCTTGGCGATCTCCTGACCTAACTCTGTCCTGTACTTCTTTTGCACTGTTAGTCTTAAGATAAGAAACAAGGCCACCGTTACCCTTGATGAGTTTTTTCATTTCATCAAATGTGTATTTTCCACTGTAACAAAGATCTATAAGCCCGGTAAGCGGAAGAGTTCCGCTTCTTTCCGGACTAAACGGGCCATCACCGTCCAAAGCGTTATTTATATCTATAACTTTTCCTTTTTTGTGCGCTCCTATCGATATACCACCGCCCATATGTACGACAATAAAATTGCATTCTTCATATTCTTTAGAAAGGGTTGCGGCAGCCTTGCGTGCTACGGCCTTCTGATTGAGTGCATGAAAAATTGACTTTCGCACATAATCAGGATGCCCGGATATTTTGGCAACATCTTCCATTTCGTCAACTACAACAGGATCCACTATGAAAGATGGTACTCCACTCTTATTTGCGAGTTCATCTGCAAGTATCGCTCCAAGATTGGAAGCATGCTCACCATATCTTGCGCTTCTAAGTTCTTCGAGCATTTCTCTGTTTATTTTGTAGGTACCACCCTTTACAGGTTTTATCAATCCGCCTCTTCCCACAATTGCTGAGAAATCGCTGAGAGAATAATTTGCATTTTCCAAAAAATGCTCAATTTTTTCCATACGAAAGGCATACTGATCAGCAATCTTCTTGAAATGCTTCAACTCCCCATTAGAGTGAGATATATTCATGGATTTCACGAGTTTTTCATCCTCGAATATTGCGAGTTTTGTAGACGTAGATCCCGGGTTGATTACCAGAATCCTGAACATCAAATCACTCCTGTGCGATGAGAGCGCTTAACGCTATCGAATAAAGTTTGGTTTCGTCATCATCGGCTCGAGATGTTAAAACTATGGGAACTCTTGCACCCAGAATCGTTCCCGCTAATTTTCCTTTGGCTATGAACACAAGAGCCTTGTAGAGTATGTTGCCGGCTTCTATGTCTGGAACTAAAAGAATATCTGCATGACCTGCAACCGGACTTTCTATTCCCTTATGTCTGGCAGCTTCTTCACTTACAGCATTGTCAAGAGCAAAAGGACCATCTACAATTGCTCCTTTGATTTGTTTTCGATCACTCATTTTCGCAAGTAACGCTGCTTCCATTGTAGCGGGCATGGATGAGTTGACAGTTTCAACAGCGCCTAACACTGCTACTTTTGGCATGTCTATTCCAATAACATGTGCAACTTTTTCAGCGTTATAGATGGAGTCCACTTTTTGATCGAGAGTTGGTGCTATAACCATCGCTGCATCTGTAATTATGAGGAGTCTGTCATAAGTTGGAACTTCGAATATACCCACATGGTTCATAGTTCTCCCAGTTCTTAGATTGTAATTCTTGTCCAACACCGCATGCAAGAGATGGGAGGTGTGTACCTTTCCTTTCATCAAGAGATCGCAATGGTGATCGTGAACAAGCTCAACAGCTTTTTTAACGGCCATGTCTTCTTCGGGTGCATCTACTATTTCGTAATGTGAGAGATCGATCCCCAGATCAGACGCGACTCTTTCTATTTCCCTTTTGGAACCGATCAGGGTGGCATCAATTATACCCTCACTACAGGCTTCATCAACCGCTTTAAGAACCGGGGCGTCTTGAGCAACAGCTACGGACATTCGCACTTTTTTGAAAGTTTTTGCTTTGTCAACGAGCTCTTGAAGTTTTTTCATGCTCATACTTTTTCACCTCTTTTGTTTCATATATTTTGGCTTTTTCTTCGCCTCTTAGAACCCTTAACGCTCCCATGGCAAGGGCTTCCATTTCATAACCTCCAGCTATTACTAAGACGAGAGCAAGATTAGAAATATAAGATTTGATCATCTCAACGAATTGAGAACTGAAAGCCATACCTCCAGTAAGGATAATGGCATCCACTTTCCCATCAAGAACAATGTACATTTCTGCAATTCCCTTGGCTATTTGATAGGCCATTGCTTTGAGAATCAAAGCAGCTTTTGAATCAGTTTCTGCCATCTTCAAAGCTTCCCTGAGATCATTTGTTCCAAGGTAAGCTACGAGTCCACCGTGACCGATATATCTTTTCTTTAAGTCTCTACAAGAGTATTTGCCAGAATAGGCCATTTTTACCACATCACCTACTGGTAACTCTCCAGTACGTTCAGGGCTGAAAGGGCCTTCATCATTTGCATTGTTAACGTCCACCATTTTCCCCATTCTATGAGCGCTTATGGAAATACCTCCACCAAGATGTACTATCACTAAGTTCATGTCTTCGTATTTCCGACCTAATTCAAGCTCTGCTTTCCTCGCCACCGCCTTTATATTCAATGCATGTGATTGACTCTTTCTTTCTAAATCTATGAGTCCAGATATCCTTGCCACAGCATCCATTTCGTCGACTGAAACGGGATCTGTTATGTAAGCACTTACTTCTATCTTTTTAGCAAAAGAAAAACCTATCAAACCTGCTAAATTTGATGCATGTTCAATCTTTGATTCTTTTAAAGCACGGACCATTGATTCGTCAACGAGATAAGTCCCACCTTCCACCGGACCAATAAGGCCTCCTCGACAAGCGATTGCGTTAAAATTTTCCAATGAAAACCCATTTTCTTTGAGCACATCTAAAATAATTTTTTCCCTGTATTCCAACTGATCCATGACCTTTGGAAACCTTGAAAGCTCCGAAGGAGAGTGTGTTATCGACTTTTCGAATACTAATTTTTCATCTTCGTAAACAGCTATTTTGGTAGATGTTGAACCTGGATTTATGACGAGTATTGTATACGTTTCCATTCAACTCACCTTCAGGATTTAAACACTTTTCCGAGTCGACGTATTCCCTCTTCTATTTGTTCCTCCGTCGGGAGGCAGAATGAGAGCCTTAAATTAGAGCTTTTGCGATCATCAATGTAGAATGCACTTCCTGGGATATATGCAACACCAACTTGTTTTGCCTTACTAAAAATTTCCATGGTGTCATACTCTTCTGGTAAATGGAGCCAGATAAATAATCCACCTTCAGGTTTTGTCCACCGTGTTCCATCAATGCTTACGTAATCTTTCAATGCTCTTAGCATCCTGTCTTTCTTGCTTTTGTAGATTTTTGCACTTTGTGCTATTCTATTGAAAATAGTACCCTTTTGCAAATATCTTGCAGCTATTCTTTGAGTGAGAGTTGGTGTGCACAGATCTGCACCTTGCTTGGCAAGGGAAGCTCTTGCCACTATTTGTTCATCACCGACGATCATGCCTACTCTAAGTCCTGGACTCATGACTTTGCTCATTGTATTGAGAAGCATGACTCCTTCGCCATTTGCAAGTTTGTATATATTTGGGAGTCTTTCGCCCTCGTACCGAAGTTCACCATAAGGATCATCTTCAAGTATTAGCACATCATATTTTCTGGCCATTTCGATCAGAGCTCTTCGTTTTTCAAGACTCATTGTAACTCCAGCAGGATTGTGAAAATTCGGAACTGTATAAATGAATTTTAACTTTGAGATTTCCCCTCTTTTGTCGAGAGTTTTCAAAGCATCTTCAACCTGATTTATATTCATTCCATCATCTTCTAAATCTATGGTTATAAATTTAGGACCATATGCCCTAAAAGCACTTGCCGCTCCGAGATAAACAGGATGACTGATCATTGCATAAGAATCCTCGTCTAAGAAGATTTTTCCCATTAAATCTAATGCTTGTTGAGAACCCACAGTGATCAACATATTTTCTTGTCTGAGACCTTTTATTCCGTTGCGTTCATCAAGTATTTTTATATATTCACTTTTTAGAATCGGATCTCCCTCGGTGGCTCCGTATTGCAAAGAAACTTTGTACTCATCAAGCAAAACCTTCTGTGCCACTTCTGCCAACGCATTTCTGTCAAAGGTTTCCGGATCCGGTGCACCACCTCCAAAGGAAATTATGGAAGTGTTTGCAGCATCACGAAGAAGTTCCCTAATTATGGATGACTTCATGCGCTTCGACATTTTGGAAAACAGTTTTTCCAATTTCACCATTCATTCCACCTCCTTCACACACCCTGTATTAGCAAAATTCATGCCAAAGTATAAAAAGCACAGAAAACTGCGTTAAATATGGAAAATCGGCCCAAAAACTGTATGCAACTTTTTTCGTTATGAATTTTTATTCATATGAAAATGTTAGCATAAAAATTGGAGGATATTTCAATCTTTTATGGACAAAATAGAGTGAGTTACAAAATTCCAAAAGCCAAGCAATCCTGTTCCGATCAAAGGAGCATCTAAAGGAGCAAAAGATGTTGGAACCAGTTGAAGACCTTTGATATCGTAAGGAAGCGCGTATTTTTCAACATGTGCCCAAATTTTTGGATAAAATTCATTCCATCGTTTCACTATATTTCCACCAATGATAATGAGATCTGGATCAACAGCATTCACGATATTCACTATTCCTTCAGAGAGGATTTCTGTGTAGTCTAAGTATCCGTTTACCTTTTCCTCTTGAGCAGTTGAATAAGTCGCCCAGCAGCCCTTTCTTCCACAATCACACTCTCGACCATCACGAGAAATCATTGTGTGGCCGAATTCCCCAGCGGTGTTTGTCCTTCCCGTGTAAAGTTTTCCGTTGAGTATGAGACCCATTTCTAAACTCTTTGCGATCATCAAAAATACGACATTCTTATCATCAAAATTTACGTATTTTCCCATCATTGATTCCGCTATTACAGCCAAATTCCCGCTATTTTCGACTATTGCGTGAGTTTTTAGGCCAGTTATTAAAAGCTCTGTGGTAAGTCTTCTTGACAGATCAACTTCTTTCCATCCAAGCTCTGGAAGCCATCTGATCTGAGTAAGATCGTGGTTAACAATTCCCGGAACAGAGACGACAACACTTTCTATTTTGATGGGTTTAAAGTGAAACAGCATAGAATTTATTTCTCGAGCGAGAGATTTCACAAATGAATCCGGATTGTTATCCGTAGAAAATTCGGAAGTTGTTCTGGATTTCATGGACAGATCAAAAAGTGATATTCGGCTACTTTCACTTCCCACATCTACACCAATGAAAAACGCTTTATCAGGATTCAGTTCAATTATCTGTGGCTTTCTTCCACCTTGGGATTTTCCTTTTTCCGTTTCAATCACAAATCCGTTAGTCACAAGATCTTTAGAGAGTCTGGTGACAGTTGCCTTGCTTATATTGGTAATATTGGAGATCTTGGCTCTGGATATTGAATGATATTTCATCAATACTTTGAGTATCGCGAGAGTGTTCAATTTACTCAAATTTTCTGGAATCGTCGGTGTTATCGATAAATCTACTTCCAAACTCGTTTCACTTCCCAACTGTGGTAATACATGAAGTTTGTCTTTATCATATAGCTCCTCGTTTTGCATCAAGCATCAAGTGTTTTAGTGGATCGAATCATAATGCTTCTCGATCACATTTTCTATGTATTTCTCAATTAGGGAAGATTTAGAACTCCCTAAAGGATTATTCGAATCGTCTATTTCCGGACTGACGAAGATATTCAAGTTTGAAGAAGAATTAGCACTAACATCCACAGAAATCGGGGAATCAGTTGAATTGCCATTGTAACCATAAAAGCCGTAAAAATCTCCTGAATCGATCACTCCATCACCATTGAAATCCTGCCAGGCATATATTTTGTACTTTCCAGCAGGAAGTGTCATTGAAAAATCTCCAGTGCTTTTCGCAACTGTCATGGTTGCCGTTTGGCCATTACTTTGATTTTGTGCCCACACGATCATGGGCTCCCATCCGCCGTTGTATGTCACCGCATTGTATGCGTTAGCAAGACCATGCCCGTATTCGGAAGAAGGACCTATGTAAGTGGATGTATTTTTCAAGATATTCCATATATTAGCTGGGTTGGTTGTGCCTTTTGCAATCATCAATGCGGCGATAGCCGAGATGTGCGGTGCAGCCATGGATGTACCCTGAAGATAGGCATAAGTATTATGTGGCGTTGTTGCCGTTGCGTAGTACGTGCTAATTATACCATCAGGATCACCTTCATAGTACATTTCTCCCCCAGGTGCGTAAATAACATTTGATGTGTAGTTAGAATAATAAGCACGCGTGTTATTTGGGCCAACGGCAGCTACGGGAATCACTGTTGGAAATGCCGCCGGGTAATCGAGAGAATCTGCATTGGAATTTCCAGCTGCGGCCACTAGTACTACACCGTTGTCATAAGCATACTGACAGGCTTTTTGCTCTGTAATGGAAAAGTCGGTGCTTCCAAAGCTCATGTTTATAACCTTAGCGCCATGCTGAGTTGCATAAACTATGCCCTCTGCGACTTGATAGTCGGATCCACTTCCATTTGCTCCCAATACTTTGACTGGCATGATTTTCGTCGAAGATTGCCCTCCCCAATCAATACCAGCAATACCGATTGAATTGTTAGTCTCCGCTGCTATTATACCGGCAACATGTGTACCATGTCCGTAATCATCTAGGGGATCCGCATCGTTGGATATGAAATTATATCCTGGTACCAAGACATCCTTCAAGTCCGGATGTGTTAAAGAGACACCAGTATCTACGACAGCAACGATAACGGTGTTTCCACCTTTTGTAACCTGCCATACTTGCGGGGCATCGATGTCGGCAAGGTTCCATTGATCAGGATAATATTGATCATTTGGAACAGACAATGCATACGAAATATAATTTGGCTCTGCGTATTCAACATTGGGAAGTGTTTTGAAATAATTCACGGCATTTTCAACATTCGTTGAAACTTTTATGAGTGCTGAATTCACACTCTGATCCGGCGTTCTCAAAATGCTCGCTATTTTGTAGTCAAAGGGTGCATTTGACATTGTCAACGCTGTCGAAGTCTTAACGCCTTTTTTGAATCCAACAATCACCTCATTTGGAACATAATCCAGTTTTGAATGTCTTTGTATTTGCCAATTTGTTGAGAGAGCATTCTGGAGGACTGAGGAAATGAACGCACTTTTTCCAGTATACACGTTCACTTTTCCACTTATAGTTCCGCTTTCTTGGCGAGTTGATGTTGTCACACTTATGGTGTTTGAATAATCGGATTCTCCATAAATGTTAAGAGCGGTTACCTTGTAATAATAAGTTGTAGATGGGCTGAGACCGCTATTTGTATAGCTTGTAAAAGATGTTTGACCAATTTGGAAAAAGTTCGTGTTGTTTGTTGAGCGATAAATTTTGTAAAGGGATGCTCCAAAAGATGCATTCCATGCAATTGAAATAGAATTTGATGTCACTGATACTTTATGTAAGTTAGTTGGTGGATGTGGAGGTGGTGAGGATTGAGTTGTAAACATCCATATATTACCTTGGGTTGTGTTTTTACCATCACTTGCAACGATATACCAATAATATGTTGTTGAATAGTTCAAGTTGTACAACGAGTATTGAGAAGACTTAATATCTTGAACTAATAATTGTGGACTTTGTGATGTCCCGAAATACAAGTCGTAAGTTAAGGATTGACCATTTGGATCAGTATCAGACCACCGTAAGGTAACACTCGTTGATACGTTGGTCGCTCCGTTCAAGGGGTAAGAAACTGATGGCTTATTTGGTGGAAAATCTTGAGTGTACACTGCTGTAGCTTGAATCGGCATCGTCATGTACTGAGTTAGTGGATTACCTGTTTCTTTTGTTCCATTCACCAACCATCCTTGAAAAATATGTCCCGACACAGTTGGAGCTGTCAATGTAACTGAAGAATCCTTGCGATAAAATCCATCAGAGGTTGCCGAAACGTTAATTGAAGCACCTGATATATTAGCACCGACGACCAATTTGTAGAAGGTATTCATACGAACAGTATAAACTTTTGGAGAATCGAGATTCACAGTACGCGGATTTTTGTGAGACCCATCTGACCAGTTTGAAAAAACATATTTCGTGTTATTGCTGCCAGCATAATTTCCCATTGTCTTGTAACTTGTAAGAACTTCAAGTGTATGTTTACCAAGATCCATATCCTGTGTATAAGGAGTTATCACTATTTGTTCATTGTCAACTTTTATTCTCACACCATTTGGTATAGACTGAAGCGTCAATTTTTCTCTGAACAAAAAACATGAGGAAAGCACTAACGCAAGCAAAACAAGCGCAGACAAGAAAAATGTAATTTTTCTTTTGATTTTCATATAATTCCTCCAACGAATACAAAGTATCAGCTTGAATTATGCACTCTGTGCAAAACAAGACTTCTTCTAAGTGTTTGTGCAAAATGTAAAATTATAAAGCGATCGGTCTATGAAACTTTTTCAATCTTTGCTCGGCTAAGCTAAATTTTTTGAGGATGGGATCTATTGGCTCTTTGAATATCTTCTCGGCTATTTTCCTAAAGTGATAACCGTATATAGCAAAAGTTACAACGATTGGAAAATAGTTTTTTCTCTTGAGCAGACTCCATCCAAGCAATTTCCAATACTCTTTTCTCTCTTTTCCAAATATTCCTATTACCACAGTTGATCTTAAAAAGGCTCTGATATCTGTGAAGGTTATCCTCGGTTTCGGAATCTTCGGAAACTCATAAGTTGATAAAAACTTTTTTAACCGTTTATAGTAGTTTTTAGGAGAATAAAGCCGAGCTACAAGTTCTTTGTACCCGAAAACAAGTGTTTTCACGCTCATTTTTGGTATAAAATTTGTGAATACATCTACGTTGTCACCTGTAATTTCACCAATAAGTCTATTTTCTTTTTTCATTCTTCCATATAATCGACTCCCACGTGGAGCGTTTAATATTCCCACCATGGCTGTAACTATTCCTGTTTCTTGAATGAAGTCGAATTGACGTCTGAATATTGTTGGGCGGTCGCTGTCAAATCCAACAATGAACCCACCTTGAACATCAAAACCAAACGATTGCAACTTTTCAATAGATTTCTTTAAATCATGTCTTATGTTCTGAAGCTTGTTACTCTCTTGAAGGCTATTTGGATCAGGAGTTTCTATTCCGACAAAAACCCTGTTAAATCCAGCTTCTGACATTAATTTCATAAGTTCATCATCATCTGAAAGATCTATTGAAACTTCTGTGTAAAAAGTGAAAGGATAGTTATGGGATTTTTGCCAGTCAATTATAAGAGGTAGTAGCTCTCTCTTTAGTGCCACCTTTTTACCTATAAAATTGTCATCCACGAAAAAAATAGATCTCCTGGATTTCCACCATCCAGCATTGTAAAGAGCCTGCAGTTCTTGAACTACCTGTTCTGGTGTTTTGACTCTTGGAATGCGCCCGTTGAGCGCACCTATATCGCAGAATTCACAATCGTAAGGACACCCTCGGGAGTATTGAATACTCATGGATGCGTAATTTTTGAGATTCAAAAGCTTCCATTTTGGCACAAGTGCCTTAGTTATGTCTGGAAAATTTGGATTCGCGTAATACCTTTTGACACTGTTGTTTTCCATATCTTCTACGAGCTTTGGCATTATTTCTTCGGCTTCACCTAAAACGAAATGATCCGCATCTTGAAAATTGTCGGGCTCCATGGTGAAAAGTGGTCCACCGACGATAACTGGAACGTTCAATTCGTTACACCGTTTTATTACGTCCTTTGAAGAATCACGCTGAATCGTCATCGCACTTACAAAAACGTAATCACTGCCTTTTATATCCTCATCTTTTAACTTCTCACAGTTCATATCCACCAGTTTAACATCCCATGAATCAGGAAGATAAGATGCAATTGTTACTAATCCCAACGGAGGCAAAGCTGACTTTTTAGAGACAAACTTCAAAGCGTGTTTGAAACTCCAAAAAGTTTCAGGATACCTTGGATAAACCATCAGTATTTTCAAAACACATCACCTCTCTTTTAACCCTAAGAAACTTTTATTACGATCGATTCAAACGGAGCCAATCGTACAGCTCCATGTATCTTCTCACCAGCATTTTTATGAGTTCCTATCAATACTTTTCCGTAGATTGTGAGATCAACACACTGGACTGTAGACCCAAAATTCAGTAAAACGACTACTTGTTTTTCTGACACTTTCCTTATATAAAAGATTATATCACTTGGAGCATTTTGAAATTTCATCGTGCCACGTCTGAGTTCAACATGCTCTTTTCGTAGTTTTAGGAGTGATCTGTAAAAATTCAATATTGAGTTTGGATCTTTCATCTCACTTTCAACATTTACATACGCTTTGTTGAGATTAACTGGAAGCCAAGGAGCTGACTCTGAAAATCCAGCATTTTCTTTGTTATTCCACTGCATTGGTGTACGACACACATCACGCCCCTTTTTGGGCCAGAGAGCTTTTCCCCATGGATCTACAATTTTATCGTAAGGAATATCAGTATCTTCCATGCCGATTTCCTCTCCGTAGTATATGAACGGGGTTCCGCGCATCGTCAACAGGAGTGTGGCTGCGAGTTTGGCAATCAATTTTTTTTCATATTCGCTAATATTCATACCATCGGTCAGCCTGTTTATTATTCGGTAATTGTCATGATTCCCAAGAACATAACTAGGCCATGCTCTTTCACCGAAAAACGTATCCACATTTTCAGAAAGTTCGCGCACTTTTTTTGCGTTGAGAGAGAGTTTTTCCATAAAGTCTATGTTGAAAGCAATGTCGAATCTACCTGGGATTGTAAAAAGCAAATATAGGCACAATCCCATATCAGCGGAGATTTCACCAACGCTGACCTTTTCCCCATAAGAATCCATGAATCTTTTGATCTCTTCGACTGCCAGAAGCGTTTCTGGTCTCCCCGAAAATCGATCCCAGTAGTACTCATCTCTTGCACTATGAAAGAGGTTTTCTTTGATTTGAGGACCTTTCAAGGCATCTCTGAATAATGGATCTTTGTAGTAATGAGAAGCAGCATCAAATCTAAATCCATCAACTCCGCGTTCTAACCAGAATTTCATAGAATCGAAGATCGCACTCTTGACATTAGGATTTCGCCAGTTCAGATCTGGCTGCTCTTTTCCAAATAAGTGCAGGTAGTATTGTTTTCGATTATCATCCCATTCCCACATGCTCCGAGGTTCTCCGCCAGAGAATAGCGAAACCCAATTGTTTGGAGGACTGCCATCTGGTTTGGGATCTTTCCAAATATACCAATCTGATTTGGGATTATTTCGAGAACTTCTTGATTCAACGAACCATGGATGTTTATCAGAAGTGTGATTATAGACTTGATCAATTATGATCTTCATCCCTCTTCGATGAATTTCAGATACGAGTTTGTCAAAATCACTCAAGGTGCCAAATAGTGGATCGACATCTTTGTAATCACTGATGTCGTATCCAAAGTCTTCCATTGGCGATTTAAAAAAAGGTGACACCCACACGACATCTATGCCAAGCCAAGAAAGATAATCGAGTTTTTCGATTATACCCCTTAAATCTCCCACTCCATCTCCGTTGTGATCTTTAAAGCTTCTTGGATAAATCTGATAAAACACCGAGTCTTTCCACCAGCTCAATTTAAACATTCCTTTCTCTTTTTTTTATGATATCATCAATGATCCTGATCACCAAGTCCAATCCGATTAATCCTATTGAAAACCACAGTATCCAGTTCCCGAATCTGTCGTAAAATGTTCGATCACCATTTGGAATAACAAAGAAAGAAGTCATAACAGTGGAATCAGTGGGAAGCTTCTTTACAATGTGACCGTAAGGATCAACTACACCCGTGATTCCTGTATCAGCTACCTGAATCACCCATTTTCTGTTTTCTACAGCTCTAAATACAGTTTGGGCAAAATGTTGAACGAGTGCGGGATGCTGACTGAACCAACTGTCGTTGGTGATTGTGATCAGAAATCGAGCTCCTTCATTGGTAAACTTTCTTGAAAGCCATCCAAAGTAGCTTTCAAAACATATTTGGACAGAAAATGCCGTGTTATTCCATTTGAAAATTGTAAACTTACTGCCTGGATTGAAAAACTGAGTTAGTTTCAGAAAGCCGAAAAGCCCAAAAAGTTTAGGATAAGGCAACGTTTCTGTGAAAGGAACAAGTATGTGCTTGGAATAAAGCCCTTCAAGTCCATTTGGTCCAAATAAACCAGCGGAATTGTAAAAATGTTGTCCCAAAGTGGATGGATATCCCAAAACAATATGAACATTTTTGGATTTCAAGATTGAAATAACCTTTGTGTAAAACAATCCTTTTGTAAAATCATATGGAAATGTGCCTTCAGGAAAGACAATTAAAGTAGAAGTTCTTGATAACTTGGTTATAGCGTTATCAACTTGTTGAACGATATTTGAAGAGCTCATATGATATCGTTGGGCCACAGAGACATTTGTTTGAACTACGCCAATCGGTATCTTTCTACCTTTATATTTGGAAAATTGCGGAACAAAAAATGAAAAAGAGTAAAATCCTACTATTATGATGCATAAAGTCACGAGACTATGCCAACGCTTCTTCCTTAAAGACGTGTAAAGCATATAATTCATAAAAACAATAAGGAAGGTTAGTCCAAGTGTTCCTGAAAAAGAGACAATTTGAACAATGCCAATTTGAGAATATAATGCATCTGAAAGACGTGCTCCTGTAAATCCTATCTCTCCAAAACCACGAAGGTACTCCATTAGCGTGTAAAGTCCAGCAAAACTCATAGCATGAATTATTATCAGGGACTTTGATAGGTAGAAATGCCAGTTGTGCTTTTTTGGAGGTTTCTTACTTGAAAGCGACAGGTCGAATCCGAATTTATCGATTAAGTTATAAAGCATCCCGAAAATCGCGAAAAAACCCCCTTCAATTATGGTCATTAAAAAAAAGGCGATGATGCCAAGAAATGATGGGAATCCATTAAATTCGGATATATTTTGAGTTAGTGTTGGAACAAGCCAATAAAGTGCTATTCCAATATACAAAATACCAAAATACCAACTCCATAACAAGGATTTCCACCATTTCAATCCCTTTAAGGCAAATAAAAAAGGGACAAGCCCAAACCATACAAAGATGGAAGAGATCATCCCGGGCATAGTTATAGCTGATAGAACAGCTGAGATCGTAATAAGTATTAGTCTTTTTTTGAATCCTCTATGTTGTACTCTTTCTTGCATTTTAAGCAAAAAAGCACCTCTGCTCCCTTTCGACTCTTGTAATAAAGCGTTTCTCCATCTTCAGGACATCTGAGTTCAGAAGGCTCATACCAACTTATGAAGTCACAGCTTTTTGGGTTGTTCTCACATATGTAAAAAGTCTTTCCACGTTTGCTCTTACGTACTATTACTTTTCCACCGCACTTAGGACAGTGCCCACGGGTGTATTTGATGATAGGCCTACTGTAGTCGCATTCAGGATATCTACTGCATGATATAAAATCACCATATCTTCCAGTTCTTTTGACCAAAGGAGCACCACATTTAGGACATTGTTCATCAAGAATCTCAGGCTCTGAAAATTTTACGTGAGCCGTGCTCCCATTGTAAGAAATGTCGGATCCTGCTGGGACTTTTTTTCTTTCACCACAATTAGGGCATTCCAAGTAAGTACCATATCTTCCGTATTTCAGCACCATTCTTGTACCACATTTGGAGCATTTGACATCTGTTGGTACTGCCACACGAAGGTTCCCGGATTTAACGTCATTGGCGACACGGTTAAGGTTTTCGATAAAAGCATTGTTAAATTCTTTCAAAACCTTTTGCCAATTGCTTTTACCTCCTTCTATTCCATCAAGCTCCTTCTCCATAGATGCAGTAAATCTCAAGTTCACGATTTTAGGAAATTCCTTAGTCAAAAAATCGTTAACTATCATGCCAAGAAATGTTGGGATAAGATTCTTCTTGTTACGTTCAACGTACTTTCTATCAAGCAATCTTTGAATGATGGTGGCGTAAGTGCTTGGCCTTCCTATTCCTACAGCTTCGAGTTTTTTTACCAAGGAAGCTTCGGTGTACCTGACTGGTGGTTTAGTTTCTTGTTCTAAAATTGCCGGATTGACGATCTCTATTTTGTCACCTGCATGAGCTTTTGGGAATGATTTAGTCTCTCCTTTTGTTGGCATCACCTTTTCAAACCCATCAAACTTTCGCTTTTTGAACTCCATCACAAACAGAGCACGTTGATTTTTATCCGAAATGGTAAAAGTACGTTTTTCGTAGATAGAGTCAGCCATTTGTGATGCCATAAAGCGTTTCCATATAAGAGAATAAAGAGAGTAAAGTTCTTTTGGCAACTTTCCCTTCAACGAATCGGAATCTAAATTTGGATAAGTAGGTCTGATTGCTTCGTGGGCATCCTGGGAAAGCGCATCTTTTTTTATGATCCTCTTCTTAGCAAGATATTCTTTTCCGTAATTTTTTGTGATGAATTCTTTTGCTTGACTTTTAGCAACATCTGATATCCTATAAGAATCTGTACGCATGTATGTTATAAGTGCAATTGTCTCACCGTCTACTTCAACACCTTCATAGAGTTTTTGAGCTATTTTCATTGTCTTTGAAACCGGAAAATTCAATTCGGACGCGGCTGCCTGTTGTAATGTACTGGTCTTGAAAGGAAGAGGAGATTTGACAGTAACGGTTACATTTTTCACATCTAAGATGGTAAAGTCTGTTGAAAGAATATAGTTCAAAGCCTCGCTTGCTGCTTCTTTTGAACTAAACGGATTCTTATAAAGATCAATTCCATCGAAAATCTTCAGTTTGGTCTTCATTCCGAATATTTCCGTGCCAATTTCAAAATATTTTTGGGGTTTGAACTTTTGAATCTTCTTCTCTTGCTCACAAAGAATTCTAAGAGCAGCGGATTGGACTCTTCCAGCACTGAGACCATATTTGAATACTTTCCACAAAATTGGACTCACTTTATATCCCACTATTCTGTCAAGAATGCGCCTGGTAAGTTGAGAATTTACCATATTCATATCTATAAGGCGTGGTTTCTTTACAGATTCTTTTATCACTTTTTCTGTAATTTCATTGAAGACAATGCGATTCTCTTTTTTGGTATCCAAATTTAAGATCTTAGCAAGATGCCAAGCGATAGCTTCTCCTTCTCTATCATTATCAGTGGCTAAGAGTATTTCTTTTCCGAGTGCTTCAGACTTCAGGCTTTTAACTATTTTCTCTTTTCCTTTTACTATTTCGAATTCCGGAGTAAATTTTCCATTTATCTTAACTCCAAATTTAGACACGGGAAGGTCTCTGACATGTCCCTGAGACGACAAAACACTGTATCCCTTTCCAAGGTATTTTTGTATTGTTTTAGCTTTTGAAGGAGATTCAACTATTACAAGTTTTTTGAACATAAATTCACATCCTTAATAAAATTACATGAGAATTATACAAAATTGGTTAAAATTCATCCCAGTTAAGCATAACTTTTCGTCCAAGATAGCGATCATAGTCACTCCACTCAGCTTTACCATTTTTCTCTTTAAGAGAATTTATTTGCCCTATCTTGGAATCGAGATCATCCGCGTGATGCAGAATCACTGCCTCAAGAGTTTTAGGGAGAGTTGGAGATCCCCATTCTAATTCTCCATGATGCGAAAGAACCATATGGGTCAAGTGGTACAAATCTTTTTTCGGGAAACCTGGGATCTTTTCTGCCCAGTCATTGATCATCTTCGCACCTAAAACTATGTGACCTATGAGCTCACCTTCTGTGGTACGTTCTATTCCATGAGGTTCGATTTTGTATTCGTATATTTTTCCCACATCATGAACTGCAGCGCCAACTATCAGGAGGTCTTTATTGATATCAGGATAAAGTTGACCTATGGATTTGCAAAGTTTCATGACGCCAAGAGTATGCTCCAAAAGGCCACCACGGTATGCGTGGTGCACAATAATTGCCGCAGGGGCTTTAAGAAATTTTTCCACGAAATTTGAATCTTCAAAGGGAATTTTAATAAGCTCTCTTAAATGCTGTTTGTTTACCTCATTGATCAAACTTCTAAATTCTGAGTACATCTTGTTGACATCTTTTTTGGTAACCGCGATAAAGAGGGATGAGTCATACTCTTCCTTGTTCAATACCATAAGGGCGTCGCGCTCTTTGTCGATGTTTATTTGAAGTTTATCCATGTACATCATCACGCGCCCACGAATTCTCACAACAGAATTAACCTTTATCTTTGCATCATTTTCAGTCGCGTTGAACCAATCTACTGCACGTATTTCGCCACTTCGATCTGCAAGTGTTAAAAGCAAGAACTTTTTGCCATCTCTTGATTCCTGTAGCCTTTTACTCATAACTTTAAGTGTCACGTCAACTGTATCGTTTTCCAAAATATCCGCGACCATTTTATGTCCGGATAAACTCTTCCTGGAAAAACCTAACTTTTCAAGATATTCATCGCTAAAAAGATCTCCAAGTTTCACCAACATACACCACTTTCATTCTTCAATGTAAATACGTGGTACTCTCTTAGAAATATCACATACAATTTCATAATTTATTGTACCAGCTATCTCTGCCACTTCTTCAGCGCTTATTCTTTCACCATTGCTTTCACCAATTATTATCACATCATCTCCCATTTTAACATCATTAAGGGCTGAAACATCAACTACTATCTGGTCCATACTTACTCTTCCCAATATACGAGCGCGTTTAGAGTGGATCAAAACCTCTCCTTTATTTGAAAGACTTCTTGGCAACCCATCAGCGTAGCCAAATGGAACGGTGGCGACTTTCATTTTTTTGTTAGCAGTAAAAGTGTGGCCATAACCAACACTTTGACCCTTACTTAGCTTTTTCACGAATGAAACAGTTGAGTGGATGCTCATCACAGGTTGAATGTAATCTATCTGAACATTGGAAGATGGCTGTAGCCCGTATGAAGCTATGCCAACCCTGCACATGTTCCCAAAGGGAAGATTCAAAATGGTGGTTGCGGCACTGTTGGAGACATGAATGTAACGTGGTTTCCCTATGCGATTCAGAAAAGCTTTAAATTTTTTTATTTGTTTGGTATTTGTCGCATCTTCTGGTTCGTCAGCCGAAGAAAAGTGTGTATAAACACCCTCGATGATAAACCTTTTGTCATTTTTCATTTCTTTGTAAAGTTTCAGAGAATTTTCGGGATCGAGTCCAAGCCGAGACATGCCGGTATCAACATTAAGATGAACTTTCAATTTGTCACTTTGATCTATACATTCAACAATTTTTTTCATCTGTTCAAAAGAATATATCGTGATCGACAAATCATATTCTATAGCCTTTTTTGTATAAAAGGGATTAAAATAGTTTAAAATAAGGATCGGCAACGTTATTCCGGATTTTCTAAGTTGAATTCCTTCTTCCAAGAAAGCAACAATAAGGAATCCGATTCCATCTTTCTGACACGCATGAGCTAATCTCACCGCCCCGTGACCATAAGCATCGGCTTTAAGTACGGGAGCAACAGGAACTCCAGCTCTTTTCGAAATCTCAAAAATATTGCGGAGGAACTTTTTAACATTTACCTCCGCATACGTGTTTCTGCTTTCCACGTTTGTTAAACTCTCTGAACTTTTCCAGCCTTAAGACATCTCGTACAAACCATCAAGCGTTTTACCTTGCCTTCTTTGTCTAATATCTTGACAGGCTGAAGGTTTGGTTTAAAAGTTCTTTTTGTCTTTCTGTGCGAATGGCTTACATTGTTTCCAGTTGAAACAGTTTTTCCGCAAATATCGCATTTTCTTGACATCGTTTTTTACACCTTCCCTTTCACTTTTCTATCTGGCGAATTATAACATGCTTAAGTTCAAAACTCAACTCAAGTTATGTACTTGCGATCTGACTATAAGTTTCGTTTGTGAGGCGCATTTTTACGTTTTTTGATGATCTGTCGTTAGTTTAGTGGAATTTACATTCTTCAAATTCTTAATTCTTCATAATAGCGTGAGGCTTCTTAAAACTCTTTCAAGTATAATTACAACATGTTAAGCAAAAGAATATTAGGCCTGGATCCTGGGTTCGGGATAGTTGGTTATGGTGTTATAGATGTTCATGGCAGAACAGAAACACTTGTAAAGTATGGAGCGATACGAACGAGTTCCAAAGATGCCATACCGAAAAGGCTTGAGAAAATATACGATACTCTTTCGAAGATTCTTACTGAGTTCATGCCCGAGGAATCAGCCATTGAAGAACTTTATTTTTTTAGAAACGTAACAACTGCTATATCTGTTGGAGAAGCTAGAGGTGTCATGCTCTTAGCACTCGAAAAATTTGGTGTCAAGATTTATGAATACACGCCTATGGAGGTTAAACTTTCAGTCACTGGGTATGGGAAAGCCACTAAAAGACAAGTACAAGAAATGGTCAGAGTGATGTTAAAAATGGAAAACATTCCACGTCCAGACGATGCTGCCGATGCACTTGCAATTGCTTTGTGCCATGCTCATCAGTTTTTAATATGAATTATTTTGAAAAGTGAAAATGCGGAAGGTGTGTTACATGGCTTACAGAATAGTCACAAATCTTGATCTTACAGAGTTTTCTGAACAGTTTGGTTTCAACAATTCCATGTTTAAGTTTAAGGTGGATAGCGTTATTGTGAAAAAGGACGTCATTGAACTACTTGTAGATGAAGTCAGAGAAACAAAAAAGATGGAAGAGATATTGGCAGCGTATATGCAGATGCCCGTGAGAATTCGCACCTTTAGTGCAAGTGACAAGAAAGAACTTTTCAAAAATGCTCTTCTCGATGAAGTTAAAGTTTTAAATGGTGTATTGGACGACGTGAAAATAGAAGGTAAAGCCATTAGAATATTTGTTTCCAACGAGTTTATAAAAGACAGAATAAGTGTTAATGGCTCCAAACGTGCTATAGATTTACTTGCATATAAATTTTTCCCTGAAATGAATGTAGAAATCACTTGCTCATTATCTTCGAACAACAAACAAGAAGTGCCGCCGCCTCCAATAATTATACCAAATGCAGCGAAAGTTGTTGAAAATAAGCGAAAAAGACAAATGAAGAAGAAAAGCTTGAAATATCCTTCCCTATTGTCAATCGAATCACTTAAGATCGGAGATAATGTTTGGATAGCTGGAGAATCCTTCGGAGGGACTTTTAGAAGTGGGAAAAACCCCATATTTTCATTTTCAATAATCGATTCCACTTCTGCTATAAAGTGTAAAGCGTTCAGGCAATTAGCAAACGATCTTGCTAAGTCTATGCCAAAGTATTGCATGATCTCGGGAAAAGTTAGTGAAGACAAATATACACATGAAAAAATCATTATGGTCAATTCTATTGAAGAATGGGAACCGGAGTTCAGAATAGACAACTCCGCTGTTAAGCGAGTCGAATTACATTTACATACTACCATGTCGGCGATGGACGGATTGGTGAATCCAGAAGAACTTTTCAAGATCCTGAAGAGATGGAATCACAGTGCTATTGCCGTGACTGATCATGGTGTTATACAGGCCTTCCCGACATTTGAAAAGCTTAGTTTGAAAAATGGCATTAAAACTATATATGGAATGGAAGCCTACGTTGTTGATGACACCGGTGAAATACTTAGAAACGGGATGCCGGCTGGGGAGCTAAAAGATACGACTTTTGTTGTTTTAGACTTTGAAACAACAGGTTTAAACGCAGTAAGTGATGAAATCATAGAAATCGGTGCTGTTAGAGTAGAAAACATGAAGATCACTCAAACGTTTCATTCTCTTGTAAAACCGAAAGGCAAAATCTCATCTAAGTCGTTTGAAATCACAGGTATTTCTGAGGAAAAGCTCAAGAGTGCACCCAATATAGAAGAAGTTCTTCCGAAACTCATGGATTTCATAGGAAACTCGATTCTTGTTGCCCACAACGCTGATTTTGACTATAGGTTCCTGAGGGAAACCGCAAAAAAGCTTAACGTGGCTGTAAATCTTCCTTACATAGATACTCTTCAGTTTTCAAAGGCGCTTTTAACACTTTCTGGCTATGGATTAGAAAAGGTTGTCAAAGCACTTGAACTGGGTGAATTCAATCATCATCGTGCTTTGGAGGACACGAAAATTACCGCAGAGGTTTTTTTGAAACTTGTAAACATGTCAAGTTCTAAGGGGATACATACTCTTGAAAAGCTTAATGAGCTTTCTAAAAATGTAGATGTAAAGTCTTTATATCCTCATCATATGACAATCCTTGTAAGAGATCAGAAGGGCCTTACCAATCTTTACAAATTGGTCAGTAAATCTCATATTGAATACTTTAAGGGAAAACCAAGGATTCCCAAATCCCTGCTTGCAAAAAGGAGAAATGGATTACTTATTGGTTCTGCCTGCTTGTCTGGTGAACTGGCAGAAAATTATTTTGGAGGAGCAACTGAAGAAGAGCTTATACAAATTGCATCATTTTATGATTTTCTCGAAATTATGCCTTTAGACGTAAAAAGCGATGATGATTCGCGTAATATAACAAAAGAGCTTCTGAAGAAATTTTATTTGAAAGTTTATTCCCTTGGAGAAATACTTTCCATACCTGTTGTCATGACAGGAGATGTGCACTTTTTGAATCCAGAAGATGCTAAAGTCAGAGCAATACTCCAGGCAGCACAGGATTACAAGAATTTTAATGATCAACCAGGCCTTTATCTTAGAACGACAGAAGAAATGTTGAAAGCTGCCAGGGAGATATTCGAAGACTTTGATAATGTGGATGAGATTTGCAAGAAAGTCGTTGTGGAGAATACCAACAAGGTCGCAGACGAAGTTGAAAATGTGAAAGTTGTGGATTCAAAGCTTCATCCACCTAAGATTGAAGATGCAGAAGAAACTATCAAGAAAGAAGCATATCAAAATGCTATGAAGCTCTATGGTCAACCACTCCCGAAAGTTGTATCTGAAAGGCTTGATAGAGAGCTTCACTCCATAATAGATCATGGTTATGCGGTTTTATATCTTATAGCAAAAAAGTTGGTTGAGAAGTCAGAATCTGATGGATACGTTGTCGGTTCAAGAGGTTCTGTTGGATCTTCATTGGTAGCTACAATGCTTGGCATTACCGAAGTTAACCCGCTTCCACCACATTATTACTGTCCAAAATGCCATCATATTGAATTTGACAATTCGGTGGAATCAGGATATGATCTTCCACCAAAAAAGTGCCCAAAATGCGGGGCAGATTTGAAAATTGATGGGCAAAATATCCCATTTGAAACCTTTATGGGATTTCATGGTGACAAAGTTCCTGATATAGATCTCAACTTCTCTGGTGATTATCAATCCAAAGCTCATAAATTCATAGAAAAACTTTTTGGGAAGAAGCACGTTTTTCGTGCCGGAACGATATCTACAATAGCCGATCGAACAGCTTATGGATTTGTAAAAGGATACATAGAGAAAACCGGTGAGCATTTAAATAGGGCTGAAATTGAGTACTTTGCTTCGCGCCTTACTGGAGTTAAACGCACAACCGGCCAGCATCCAGGTGGCTTGATGATTGTTCCAAAAGATCTCGATGTCCATCAATTTACGGCTGTTCAAAGACCGGCAAATGATAGCAAAAGTGATGTAACAACCACACATTTTGATTATCACTCAATACATGATACGCTTGTAAAACTCGATATACTTGGGCATGACGATCCTACAACGATGAAAATGCTTAAAGATCTAACGGGTGTGGATCCCATGAAAATTCCAATGAACGATAAGCCTACTTTGGAACTCTTTTCCTCAACGAAATCGTTAGGCTTGAACAAAAAAGAACTCGGAACAGATGTCGGGACATATGGAATACCTGAATTCGGGACCAACTTTGTGCGGCAAATGCTTGTAGAAACAAGGCCAAAATCTTTTGGGGATCTCGTGAGAATCTCAGGCCTTTCTCATGGAACAGATGTGTGGGCAAATAATGCTCAAAATCTCATAAAAGCGAAAAAGGCAACGTTAGAAAATGTCATAGCCTGTCGAGATGACATTATGAATTATCTCATACATAAGGGGCTTGAACCATCCAGAGCTTTTGCAATAATGGAGCGTGTTAGAAAGGGCAAAAACCTCAGAGAAGAAGATATAAAAGCTATGAAGGAAAATAAAGTACCGGAATGGTATATGAAATCGTGTCACAAAATAAAATATCTTTTCCCTAAAGCACACGCCGTTGCTTATGTAAGTATGGCTTTCAGAATCGCATATTTTAAAGTTCACTATCCACTTGCTTTTTATGCGGCCTACTTTACTATTAAAGGTGGCGAGTTTGATATAAGAATTGTAAGTGGTGGATTAGAATGGGTGAATGTGGAGTTGCGCCATATGGCTGAAGAAGGAATAGAGAATGTCAAAGACAGAGCCAGGAAAACTGTTTTAGAAGTCGCCAAGGAAATGCTCTTAAGAGGATTTCTATTTAAAGGTGTGGATATCTTCAAATCAAGCGCTACACGCTTTACTATCGAGGATAATGCTCTCAGGGTTCCTCTAAATAAAATTTCAGGGCTTGGTGGCAAAGTGGCTGCATCTATAGAAAGAGAAAGGAGCAAAAAACCCTTCAAATCCATCGAGGACTTAAAGACTCGAACACTTCTTAATAAAACACATCTGCAGCTTTTACGCGACTTAGGTGCTTTAAAGGATTTACCTGAAAATGATCAAATAATGTTGATATGAAACGAGAGCAATTCAAGAATTGTCCCTACTTAAAGATCTTTCTGGTGCCGGGTTTGATCAAAGGAATCCCATCTTTGCATAGGGGACATTCTTTTGGTGTATACGTTTTCAAAGATATATTGGTGAGCGAGACGAGTGGGAGATCATCTATTTCATTTATTTTTGTTCTGTTTACTATGGCAGAAGTAGCTATAACATTTGAATTGCATTCTTTAAGGGCTTTGATAACTTCCCGTGTAGATTTCCCGGTTGTTACCACATCTTCCACAATAACCATTCTTTTGAACTTTGAGGGATCAAACCCACGTCTGAATGTCATGATACCATCAGAATTTCTCTCGGCGAACATGAAAGATATATCTAAGCTGCGAGCCACTTCGTAGCCTATAATAATACCTCCTATTGCAGGCGATACTATGCAATCTGGACTAAATTTCTGTAATTTCAAAGCAAGATCTGCACCTACTCCTTTAGCATAGCGTGTTTTTTGAAGCAATTTTGCGCACTGAATGTAAGTATCAGAATGGAGACCTGAAGAGAGCAAAAAATGGCCTTTTAGAAACGCACCAGTCTCCTCCAATAGTTCTCTTATGTTTATCATCTTCTCACTCCTTAATTTTTTGTTATTTATCAGGAGGAGTTTAGCATTTCATTTTGTGTTTGTCAACACGGTGAATTCCCAGAGCAACGTCTTTTTGCTTCGTGCCGGAGATCGATAGGCAAGACATGTTTTTTGGCTTTAACAAAGCCAGACTGGCAATTGAGAGTCTCACTAATATAGATGGTAGGGTAGTTCATTTCACAATTAAACTTCCTATTTGATAAAAAGTTACCGCGAATGTCCATCCTATCAGTAAACTGTACACTACAGAAAATGCCGTCCACTTCCAATTTGTTTCTTTATATATGGTTGCTATACTCGCGCAATACACGGAATGTACAATAAACTCATGATCATGAACGAATATGCCGAAAGCGGCGCAAAATACTGTGGGAGAATTGTTGCAAGTTTGCTTTCTCCTCCGAACAAAGTTCCCATCGTTCCCACGACGGTTTCTTTTGCGATCACTCCAAAAAAAAGTGCCACGGCGGCTTGCCAAAATCCAAATCCAGCTGGTTTAAATATAGGTGCAAGGAACATTCCCAAATGTCCTATTAATGTTTGTTGACTGGCATACTCTGTTGATATTGGGAAACTTGCCAAAAACCAAACAAGCACCACCCCAGCTACGATCACTGTTCCTGCTTTCTTCAAAAATGCGCTTGCTCTTTCCCAGGTATGAATCAAGGAAGTTTTCACAGTTGGCAATCTATAAGGAGGGAGTTCCATAATGAGAGGAGCTGTCTCGTGTTTGAAGAATATAGGTTTGAGGATCTTGGCTGAAAGAATTGCAACTGCGATTCCAAGAAAGTAGAGTGAAAAAACGATCGTTCCTTGATTGGATTTAAAGAAGATAGATGTGAACAATATATATATTGGCAGTCTTGCAGAACAAGACATAAAAGGATTTATCAGTATGGTCAGTATTCTGTCTTTTTCAGAGCTCAAAGTCCGTGTTGACATAATTGCAGGTACGTTGCATCCAAAACCTATGATCATTGGAATGAAGGATTTTCCATGTAAACCTATTGCATGCATCAATTTATCCATAACGAACGCAGCACGTGCCATATAGCCCGAGTCTTCGAGAATTGCTATCGCGAGGAAAAGGATCATAATATTTGGTAAAAACACCAAAACTGTTCCAACTCCCGCTATCAACCCATTTGTCAAAAAGGATATCAGCCACATAGGTGCTTGAATTACATCCATCCCAGCTGTTACGACTTCTGCGAACCACCCAAAAAATGCGTCGATGTAGTTTGCAAACCATCCACCAACCGAAAAAGTTATTTCAAAAGTTGCCCACATGACAGCAAGGAATATGGGAATTCCTAAAAACTTGTTAGTGAGTACTCTATCTATTTTGTCAGAAGTGTTCAATTTTATCGATCTTTTTTCTCTTTTAACGCTCTCTTTTAACAAACCTCTGATAAAATTGTATCGTCTTTCAATCATCCATGTTTCCATGTCGTATCCGAAATTCTTTTCGAGGTGTCTACCTACATGCATTGCTTCTTCAACGACGAATTCTCTACTTGTCTGACGCAAGTAATGCACAATTTCCGGATCTCCCTCAAGAAGTCTTGTGGCTAAGAATCTTTTTGGGTATATACTTTCACTTTTTAGCATTTTTTCTATTTTTGAGATTTCTATCTCTACATCTTCCGAATAGTCTACAAAGAACTCCAACTCCTTTTGGGATGAGGAAAAGGTTGTGGCTTTTAAAATGGCAGCTTTTAGTTCCTCAAGTCCTATTTTATGAAAGGCATCTGTTTTCACAACTGGACAATTGAGAATCTTACCTATTTTTTCAGTGTCTATTTTGATGCCCTTATGCTCGGCTATATCATTCATGTTTAAATCCAAAACAATTTTCCTGCCGAGTTCCAATACGGAGATAGCCAGGTAAAGATTTCTCTCGAGGTTTGTTGAGTCCATAACAATCACAGTAACATCTGGTTTGCTTTCTATTAAGAAATCTCGAGCAATTCGTTCATCTATAGAATAAGCAGTGAGGCCGTAAGTTCCCGGGAGATCTGTTATCTCGAATTCCTTATTTTTGTAGTGAAAATCTCCCACTTTTTTTTCAACCGTAACTCCTGGCCAATTTCCAACATGTTGATGTGCTCCCGTTAAAGCATTAAATATTGTTGATTTTCCTGTATTAGGATTTCCGGCTAGAGCTATGTGTACAATTTTTGTTTTTTCTATGGCTTCTTTCATTGTTTCACCTCCGATGTGGATTCAGCAAGTCTTACAAGTATCTTTTGTGCCATACCACGCCCTAATCCTATTCTTGTTTCCCCTACAGCGATGATCATGGGTCCATACTCCCCGTCAGATACAATTCTCAATTTTGTGCCTGGATATATTCCAATATTTGTGAGTTTGTCAACAAAATACTTCCCACCAGTAAGTTTGATCACTTCTACTATCTCTCCATTTTTAACGTACGTTAATGGAGTCATGAAATTTTCTCCACTATCACTTGATTCGCTTCTTTTTTTCTAAGGGATAGATGGTAACCCTTAACAAGTATGTCTATGGGGTCACCAAGGGGAGCTATTTTTTCCACTTTTACTTCGGCTCCGGGAATCATCCCCATACTCATGAGTCTTGCTTTGATAGAGCTGTTGGAACTGTCAGAAATGATACTCAAAATTCGACCGCTTGAACCTTTTTTCAAATCACCAAGCTTTTTCTGCTTTCCCATAGCTGTTTCTTTCTCTTTTGCACTTAACATGTCACAATCGTCTGGAATTTCGCCATTCTTAGAAAAGTAAACAAAGTGTTCATGCCATTTCGCATGTTTTTCGCGCTCAGATCGCCGGACAAATTCCATAAAATCAGTGATCTTTTTCAGAGTTCCAGGATGGAGATAATGTTCGATTTTGTGTGCATCACTTTCCGCCATTGACTCGTCTACATCAAGTACTTCATGAAGAAATGAATAAATGGTTTTATGTCTCTCGTATAGTTTTTTTGCTAATTCAAGCCCATTTTCAGTCAGTTCAATATAACCGTATTTTTCATGCTCAACAAGCCCATCATTCATTAAGTTTCGAAGAGCATTCACGACGGAAGGCATTTTGACTTTTCTGCGTTTAGCCAAATCTTTAAGTCTTGCGACTTTCTTTTGTCGGGTGATCAGAAATATTTCCAACAAGTAATCCTCAACGCTTTCTGTGAGTGATAAAGACATTTCTTCCTCCTTCTTTCGTTTGATTTCTGCACACATAACATTTCCCCCTTAAAGGGCATGTGAAACAGATGTTGCTGCTGTAGCTTTCACTAACATTTTGGATAGAAAGTTTTCCTTTTCTTTCCCAGTAATCTACCGCAATTCTGACTGAGTCTCTATCAATTCCGGTGATTTTGGATATTTCGGATAAAGTTGAAATACGCTTCTTTTTTATAGCTTCAAGAATCTCAACAAACATCAATATTCCTACTTTCCATGTGCTTTAAGAGAAATATCTTATACAAGACTAACTTTAGTCTATCAGAAAAACTTTTTGGTGTCAAGAAAATATTTGGATTTTGTTTTAAAAGATGTTATAGTAAAAAAGTACGGCTGGCAGAGATGAAGAGAAAGCCACGCGCTATTTGGTGTGTGGCTTTTATTTTTTTGTAAGTGAGAAACTCAATGGGTTGTGTCTTTCTACCTTTTGGGGAGGTGAATGATTTGAAGATAGCTATAATTGGGGCTGGTATCATAGGTTCCCTTATTGCAAGAGAATTTACCAAATACAAGGTGGAGGTTGAGATATTTGAAAAACTTCCAGATGTTGGCTGGGGAGTTACGAAAGCCAACTCCGGGATATTACATGCAGGATATGATGACGAGCCCAACACTTTAAGGGCAAAGTACTGTTCACGTGGGAACGAGATGTATACAGAACTTTCAGAAGAATTAAACTTTAAAATAAAGAGAACGGGTTCTCTTGTAGCCGCATTCAATGATAAAGAAGTTAAAATCCTGGAGGAACTGTTAAAACGCGGCAAAATCAATGGCGTAAAAGACTTGAGAATACTGTCCAGGCTTAGTGCTTTAGAGATTGAACCGAATCTTTCAAGAGAAATTGTAGCGGCACTTTATTCACCAAATGCTGGGGTGCTTGCACCATGGGAAGTTGCGCAAGCTGCTGTTGAAAATGCTTTGAATAATGGTGCAAAGATTCACCTTTCCACTAAGGTGGAATCGATCTTCGAAGAAGGAGAAAAGTATAGGCTTAGGACCTCTAAGGGAATTTTTTTGTTTGATGTGGTCGTAAACGCAGCAGGATTGTGGGCAGATGAACTCGCGGAATCCGCTGGTGTAAAGGTTACCCCTCTCCATCCGAGAAGAGGACAATACATACTTCTGGATCAACCAAACGTTGTCAGAACAGTGCTCTTTCCAACGCCATCAAGAGCAGGAAAAGGAATACTTGTGCTTCCGACCATCCATAATACAACGCTGCTTGGTCCAACATCAGAAGATTTGCTACCAATTGAAAAAGAGGTGACAGAAACTACCGCTGAAGGCTTATCAAAAGTTGTGAAAAAAGCGAAGAAGCTCGTTCCACTAATTAATCTCTCAAAGACGCTCCGTACATTTGCAGGATTGAGACCGGAAAATGATATAAAAGATTTTGTGATCAAAAGAGAAAGTAATATGATTCACATTGTTGCAACAAGATCTCCTGGTTTAACTGCAGCTCCAGCTATAGCTGGAGATATCGTTGGCGAGATTGTCGAAAAGCTAAATTTGCAAAAAAAAGACGATTTTCATCCTATAAGGAAAGCAATACCAAAAATTGTTGATATGAGTGATGAAGAGAAAGAAAAACTCATCAGCCAGAATCCGTCTTATGGAAAGGTAATATGCAGATGTAACAAAGTTACCGAAGGAGAGATTGTTGAGGCCATAAGACATGGTGCACGGACATTAGATGGCGTAAAGTTCAGAACTACTGCGATGTTTGGACGCTGTCAAGGATCTTTTTGTATGGTTAAAATCATGAATATTATGAGAAGAGAAATAGGTGAGAACTTCGAGGAAATTGTTAAAAATTTTCCAAACTCTCATATTGTGGATGGTGTTGTAAGGTGAAAAGGCTTGAATATGATGTAGTTATTTTAGGTGGCGGGGCGGCAGGAATGGGTGCCATACGTGGAGCACTTTCCCAAAATGCCAGTGTTCTTCTCGTAGAACGAGAAGCGTCAACAGGTGGGGTACTAAATCAGTGTATACACAATGGATTTGGTGTTCGAGTATTTAAAAAAGAATTAACGGGACCCGAATATCACGAAATGTACCTCGAAAAGCTTAAAGGATTTGATGCTATGTATGAAGCTACTGTGCTTGATATAGACTCTGAAAGTAGACTTCTCAAAGTGATAAGTGCAAGTGGGATTTATAAAATAAGATATGGTGCACTTGTTTTGGCAACTGGAGCACGTGAAAGACCATTTGAAGCGTTGAGAGTTCCTGGCTCAAGACCTTCAGGAATCTTCACAGCTGGTTTGGCGCAGCATTTTGTTAATCTTGAAAATCGTCTTCCTGGTCGCAAAGCAATTGTTATTGGCTCTGGCGATATAGGCTTAATAATGGCTCGTCGCCTCACACTTGAAGGTGTCGAAGTTGAAGGTGTTTATGAGATAATGCCTTATCAAGGAGGACTAACTCGGAATGTGGTTCAGTGTCTCAAAGATTTCAATATACCGCTTCATCTTTCAACGAGTGTCGTTAAAGTTCATGGGAAGGAAAGACTTGAAGGTGTCACAGTGGCGAAATTTATCGATGGGAATCCAGTTAGTGGGACTGAAAGATTTATAGGTTGTGATACACTTATAGCTTCAGTTGGGTTAATACCTGAGAATGATCTTGTTGACAAGGAAATTGAAATTTCAAGTAGTGGTGGCGCCGTAGTAGATGATCTTATGAGAACAAGCGTTGATAATATATTTGCAGCTGGGAACAACGTTTGTATCCACGATCTCGTTGACTTTGTTACTGTTGAAGGTGAAGGAGCGGGTCAAAACGCCGCACGCGTTGCAAAAAAAGAGAAAATGCCAAAGAGAGTGGGCATTTTTAAAAAAGGAAAAGGTATTAGAGTTATAAGTATTCATTACACAACAGCAACCATTCCGTTCAAGATGTACGTCAGAGTAGATCATCCAATGGATATGGCTATATTGAGAATAAACGACACAAATTTGAAAACAGTTTTGAATGCCAAGCCAAGTGAAATGATAGAATTCACGCTTGATCCAACCAAATACAACTTAAAAGGCGAAATTGAACTTTCCGCAGTGGAGGCAAAAAGATGAGTGAAAAGACAATTGAAATGACTTGCGTGGTATGCCCAATAGGTTGCAATTTGAAAGTTACGATGGATGGCAATGGGAAGTTTCTTTCAGTCACAGGAAACAAATGTCTCAAAGGCGCCATTTATGCCAAGGAAGAAGTAACGGAACCGAAGCGCATCCTCCCAACAAATATCAAAGTTGTTGGAGGAGAACTTCCACTTGTATCTGTAAGAACTGAAAAGCCGATTCCGAAGAAATTACTTTTTGAAGCTATGGAGGTGATAAGAACTTTTAAAGTTAAGGCGCCCGTAAAAAGAGGACAAATCTTGATAAAAAACCTTCTTGGTACGGGAGTAAACGTAATAGCGACTCGAACGGTAAAAATGGATAAAGGTACGTAAGCCAATTGATTTTTACGTTCCGCTTTTTCTGATATCTAAAAGAACTTTTTTCGCAAATTCTTCAAGGGGTTCCCTTTCGATTTCCAAAGCGAAACTATCTAAGGAAGTAGGAGTGGCATTTAAGATTACGAGTTCTCCGCCATTTCTCAACACAACTTTGGGAAATGAAGCAGCAGGATAAACTGAAAGAGATGTACCCATCGTTACTATCAGTGTTGAATCTTCCAACATATCGTATGCTTTTTTGATTTCTGTTTCTGGTAGCATTTCTTTAAAGAAAACTATATCTGGTTTTATAGGACTATTACAATCGCACCTTGCCACTTTGTCAGGAGAATTTTTTGCCCGTTTTTCTATGTCTTCAAGTGAATATCTTTTCCCACATTTGATGCAGTGCCCACTTTTAATATTCCCATGTACTTCTGCAACATTTTTTGATCCTGCTTTCTCATGAAGCATGTCTATATTTTGAGTTATTACTCCTTTAATAAGCCCTTTTTCTTCAAAGTGAGCAATGAGAATGTGAACGATGTTTGGTTCAGCGTTTTTCATGGTAAAAATATTTTCAATCGCGAATGAGTAAAAATAAGAAGGATCTTTCATAAACATTTCGAGATCGAACAATCGCTCCGGATCGTATTTTGAGTATATTCCATTTGGTGATCTGAAATCCGGAATTCCACTTGGCGTACTAACTCCAGCTCCAGTAAGGATTGTCGTTTTTCCTCGATGCGCTTTAAGTCTTTCTACAAATTCCACTATCTCCTCCCAGTGTGTGTTAGTTTAGACAATATCAGCAGAGATATTGCTTAAAAGTAAATTTCATAACAGTTTCTCTATCAGGTGTTCCTCTATTGTTGTATTTCTTACCGCAATTACTTCTCTTGTACGATTTCTTGCCTTACAAGATATAGCTCTTTGGATATTAACGTACTTGAGACTGTATCCATAAGAGAGATAAAGATCGACTATCCTTTTGGTTGCTTGGTTCGATAAAACGATGGGGTTTTGAAACTTGTCAAGCCATTTAACTAACCTGATCTGGTCAGACCAAGTAAACCCATTTTTCGAATACTGGGTAAATTCCACATCGTAAGGCGGATCTGCATATATAAAATCATTTGGCATGATATCAATATTTTCAAAGTCTCCGCATGAAAAATCCCAATTTTTGAAAACCGTTTCATACTCCTCGAATGAAAGTACATAGTTAATGTGTTTGTATTTTCCAAATGGGACGTTGAATGAGCCTTTTTTGTTAAAGCGACATAAACCATTATATCCCGTACGATTGAGATAATAAAAAAGTGCAGCTGCCTCTGGAGAACTCCATTTTCCTTTTGTTATAAGCAAGTTGAATTTACGTCGATTTTCATAATAAGTTTCTCTGTTATTTTCCATTTTGATCACAGTGGGATCAAGGCCATTTTTCACCCATTTGTAAAAATTAATTAGGTGACAATTGGCATCGTTAAGCAAAACTTTTTTGGGAAGCAAACCCAGCGCTATGGCAATACCTCCGGCAAATGGCTCTACAAGTCTGAAATCACGAAAATGTTCGAACATTTTAGAAATCATGGGAATTAGCCATCTTTTCCCGCCAGCCCACTTTAGAATCGGCTTCACGTAGCAGTTCCGAATGCCTTTCTTATAAGGTTTTCAAAAAGAGCAATTTGGGAGTTTATTCGAAGATCCAAAGAGCCAAAGTCCGCTTCTACTTGAACATCCATGACATCAAGTAATGTATCAGTGATCACCTGAACTTTTTCGATTTTTGAAAGCTCATTCACAATTTCTTGTGGAACGTTGTTCGAGATTTTTAAAACGATTTTCTTTGAAGATTTAACCATATCTATGGCGCGATTTATCTTGTCAGATATGTTTCCGCGGTCTACTTCAGAGAAAGCTACTTCCTTAACCACGGCGATTGATAAATCAACCAAGGAAGGTTTGAGCTCGTCAATTGAAAGATCGATGCGTTTTTCAATTAATTTTACAATCTCTTTCAGTCGAGAAATTTTGGATTCCCATTCTGCTTTGGCTTCTTCAACACCTCTGCTATACCCCGCATTTTGAGCTTGCTTTTTTATCTCTTCGAGTTTAGAGTTGGCTTCCTCGATCAATTGCTTGGCTTTTTTTTGAGCCGCACTGATTATTTCTTCACTTTTCGCTTGGGCGTATTTTTGAGGATCTTCTTCTTGCCCAGTTGATTTTTTTTCAGTTTTAGGTCCTATCATAACCTTTTCATTAGTGATATTAGCACCTTTTATGATATCAAACAATCAGATCCTCGCCTCCACCACGGCTTATCACGATCTCTCCTGCATCTTCAAGCTTTCTAATAATGGCCACAATCTTCAGCTGGGCATTTTCTACATCTTTTACTCTAACAGGGCCCATATATTTCAGCTCGTCTTCTAACAAGGCAGATGCTCTCTTAGACATATTTTTGAAGATCTTGTTTTTTACTTCATCTGAGGAGCCTTTCATTGCAAGAGCAAGATCGTGAGTGTCAACCTCTCGAAGTACCATTTGTATCGAACGATCATCAAGAGTTGTAATATCTTCAAAGACAAACATTCGTTTTTTAATTTCTTCAGAAAGCTCTGGATCAGTTTTCTGGAGAGTATCAAGTATGCGCTTTTCAGCTGACCTCTCGATGGAATTCATGAGCTCCACGGCAACATCTATTCCACCCACATTGCTGAAGTCTTGGCTGACAAATGAGGACATCTTTTTTTCGAGGACTTTTTCTACTTGTTTTACGATTTCAGGGGAAGCACGTTCAAGCAACGCTAATCTCTTAACCACATCCGCTTGAAGATCTTCAGGAAGGGATATTAGAACCTGTGATGACTGTTTGGGATCAAGATATGCAAGAACCAATGCAATAGTTTGTGGATGCTCATTTTGAATGAAGTTGACCAACTGTACCATATCTGCTTTTTTCATAAAGTCGAAAGGCTTTACTTGAAGATTGGCTGTCAATCTTTCTATAATTTCAAGTGCTTTTTCAGGTCCAAGTGCTTTTTCGAGTAGATCCCGAGCATACTCAACTCCTCCGCGGTTTATAAATTCTCTGGCTCTCATCATCTGGGAAAACTCTTTTAAAGCTTCTTCGCGTTCCTTGTCATCGATTTCTCTAATGTTTGCTATTTCCAAGGTTAGTTCTTCAATTTGGTCTTCATTCAGATTTTTCAATATCTTGGAAGCTTTTTCAGCTCCAATTGTTAGGAGAAATATCGCAGCTTTTCTTTTGTTAGTTAACTTTTGTTTTTTGTCTTTTTCAGCCATCGTCACTCCTTAGACATCCATATCTTTATAAGTTGAGCCACTTCGCTGGGATCCTCGTCTACCCATTCCACCACAGCATTTTGAAGATCGAGAAGCTCCTTGTTCTTAACTTCTGGAACCTCACGAGACACTTGAGCTACTTCTTCTTCTATTTTCTTTCTACGCATCTCAATTTCTCTTATCTTTTTCTTCTTTTTATGACGTGACCACATAAAGTAAAGTAAAGCCGTTAATAAAAGCGAAAAAATTAAACTGTATGCTACTAACAGTTTGAAACGTTCTTGACTTTGAAGCACTATCTGTTCTTTTTCTGCAGCCTTTTCCGCACTTCTGTCAAAAGCCATCGGTAAAACTTGTACACCAGATGCAGGAACTCCTATGGCGTTTGCAACTGCCATTTTGACTTCGTTAGTATTGACTGTAGCATTAGATGAGTTCAAAAACACGGTCATTGTGAGTTTTTTGATCTCTCCTGATTTATCTTCCACAACTTGGTTGTAAGTCTGAGAAACATCGTAATTAGTCACAGTCCGTGAATATTGAGATACTTCTGAAGACTTGGTTGTGGACGAATAAGTTGGCGGAATGTTCGAGTACGTTCCAGGTACTCCAGAAGGTATGCCATTGGATGATAAGCTTTTTTCACTTTCTTGACTACTAAGAACACCTGTATTTCCTTTTTGATTAGTTGGAATGTAAGTTTTGTTTTCCTGCGTTATCTTTTGCCAATCAAGTACAGCGTTTGCAGCAATGGCAACATTCCCGTATCCAAATACATTATAGAGCATCTTTTTAACCTTATCCACGTAATATTTTTCAACAGACTGCTGAAGCTTAAGTTTTGAAGCACCTGAGATTGCAGAAGATGAGAGATTTACTTGATCGCTTAGAACATTTGAGAACTGATCAACAACTTTGACATTGGAAACTGGCATTTTCCCAACGGCTCCAGCAACTAAATTCATAATGCCAAACACTTGATCAGCAGTGAGAGACATTCCAGGCTTCAAAATGACCAAAACAGAAGCTGTTGGTTTTTCCTCTTCACCTGGCACATAATACGTATATTTTGGAAGAGAAAGAAAAACTTTCGAATATTGGATAGCATTGAGCATATCTATGCTTCTTTCCAATTCTCCTGCCAAAGCAATTTGAAATTGAACTTGTCTATCAAAACTGGTCATTCCCATTGAAGCGATGGAATTACTTTGTAGTAGACTATATCCTTGTGTTCCAGCAGCAGGGCCAAGCGCACCAAGAGTTGCCAACTTCATCCTTACTTCGTAAACGTTCGATGATTGTGGAATATAGATAGTCCCGTTTGGTCCTGCTTTATATGGAATACCTAATCCATCAAGTTTTTGCGTTATATAGCCGGCACTTTCCTCGCTTAAGTTTGAAACAAGAGTTACGTATTTGGGAGAAGAGTTTACATCTATCAGAATAATCAAACCTATTGCCGTTCCTAAAACCACGGCGATCCACAAAAGCTTTTGTCCCCAACTTAGCGGTTTAAAACGATCAGTATAAATTTTTTTTGTTTGTTTCCACAAGTTACTGACATTTATTGCCATTTGAGTTTGTCACACCTTGGAAAGAACTTTATGCCTTATCTCTTTTATCCTCTCTTCAAGATCTGATCTGTCATCTTTTTTAGAGTCATATGCGATCTTGCCATCTACCACTGCCATGTAGACATGAGCATCTCTCAAAAACTCAAAAAGCAAATTTCTAAGAGTTGGCTTTTTCCCTTCACCAATTGGACCATTATAATCATACATCACAAAATCGGCAATGTAACCGGGAGCAAGCTTTCCAATTGGCTTATCTAATAATTTTCCGGCAAAATGGTAATTGTTTTCAAGTAGTATTTTCTTAATTTGATATACAGCGCCAAAGTCGGTAGTACCTTTCTCCATTCTTCTAAGTAAGAACGCCACCTGCGATTCTCCAAGTATGGAAAGATCTGGCATGTCACCCGTACCAATTGAAACGTTTACACCTCTCCCCATCATTCCATCTATATCTGGCAAACCCATGCTTTGTATCATCATCTGACGTGGACTGTACACTGCCATTGTATCAGTAGAAGCCATGATGTCGAGATCCGTTTCGGTGAAATGCTGGGCGTTCACAATGACTTCGTGATCTCCGAGAAGGCTTAAATGTCTCAATCTTTCCAAATTCGACATCCCATATTTGAAGAATGCTTCTTTTTCTTCTTTGCTTTCGTCGGAAAGTAAGATAACAACGAAGGCATTTATATTATCCGAGAATTCTTTTAGAGTTCTCAGAGAATTATCATCGAATGATGTGATAGAGTTTAAAGGTATATATTGAGGCTTTTCTCCGGATTTGATTAGACGTTGCAAATCTTCAGGAGTTTTAAGGCTTTCACCTACTATAAATCTGAATGGCGTAGAATTTACAACAGACTCGATTGTCTTGCTGACTTCTATTTTGTGAAGGTAACGTTCGATGGAACCTGCCACTGTGGTGACACCTTGTCTTAAAGAATCATACGCAATTTTTTCCGTTATGGTGAAGAACATTTCTTCATTAAAAACCCTTTGTAGTGATTCGTGGATGCGTTTGTAAAGATCATCTGCAGGAATTCCAAAACGTTCTTCCACACCAAACTTCGGGAATATAACAGACTCCATGTTAACGTAAGCATTTACCAATCCCGGAAGAATGGTCATTCCTTTACCATGGATGACGTCTTTTACGTTGAAGTAGCGTTTCTCGAGTACCTCAGTAGGGCCTATTTCTACGATTTCGCCATCATTTACATATATGGCACCATTTTCCAGTATACCAGTTTCTGTGTCATTACTCACGATACGAACATTAGTAATGAGCATCTAAATTACACCTCGATTCAAGGAAACGTCTCCTATAATTTTACCACTATGACAACACAATTTGCCATAATTTTAACATTTAGCACAACGTTAACATATTTTCTGTTTAAAAAGCGGTCACTACAGACCGCTTCTGGTGCCGAGGGCGGGACTTGAACCCGCACGAACCTCTATAGTTCACTGGATTTTGAATCCAGCGCGTCTGCCAATTCCGCCACCTCGGCGATACGATTGAATTATATACGTTTATTCTTTGAGTGTCAAGTGTTTTGAGTCGTCGATTTTTTCCGATTTTGTGCAGATGAAAGGTTTATTTCAAATTGATGTACATTATTCCTTTCACTTACTTCCTTCTTATCCGAAGTGGTGGCTAAAAATTCATTTGTGCTCGTTCTAAACGTGTCTTAACCGTCATAAGAGCACGGCAATCATCTTCGTTGTATGTGACGATTTTGCTGAGAATGTCGGGGTTTTTACTTTCTCTCCACATGCTCAGTGCCTTCATTGCCTCATAACCGCTGAAACTTCCCGTCCTCCAATTGAATCCTGTGGTTCTTGCCACATCTTTAAGAGAATAAAATCGGACGGGAAGAATAAAAGAACGGACTATCAATTTGTAGAGATCTACTAAACGTGCGCTCAATTCTTTTACATTCATTTTTGACAAGTTGCCAAATTTTCTGATCACATCCCTATCAAAAACATCATAGTGATATATGGGAGCTTTCGGATGAATATTCACAAAATCGATAAAGCCTTTCCAGGCATTTTCCCAATAATCGTCCAAAATGAAATAACGATATTGATTGTCGGATTTTTCTTTTAAAAGAACCCCCAAGAGATAGATTTTATCTTCGCCCTTTTCAACGTCAAAAAAATACTCAAATTCGCTTGTCGGAAGTGTAAATTCATTGATGGAGAACCATTTAGAAGTACTTATAGATTCGGCTTGCTTTACGATTCTTTTCGCTTCTTTTAAGTCTACCCCAGTGTATTTGGAAATTGCTCGAGGATCTGATTTAGCAACATCATCAACTTTTAAGAATCCCGCTTTTTTCAGCGCACGTTTTCTTCCTTCCCCAATGCCGTTTATCATGGTAATATCACCGTTCTTGATCGCAAAGTTGATACAATCTGTATGAAAAGGACAGTTTTTGCAAGTGTAGGAGAAGGAAGGCTCAGGAGGAAATGTTGAACTGAAACTCTTTTTTATTTCTGAAAGTATCAAAGGAATTTTGTCCGTATTTGGATACATAAGTCTTAACTCGCCATTAAGACGGAGCCCAACAGAAATTCTTTCACCGCGAAGGGAAAAAACAAAAGCGAGAAATGCCAATTCAATTCTGTGGCGCTCTTTTACACTTTTGGATGATTTGTCGAGAATAGCAACGCGGTTCCCGTTAATTTTTATAACCTCATCCGCTTTGGCTATTAAAGTCATCCCAGAATATTCGGTAAGAAAGACATCTTCTTTTACAACTTCTTGAATTTGATTCTCCATAAAAAATGCCTTTCTTGGGCATGAAGTAAAGGTTGTTAGAATTTCTTGATCAATTTTCATAACTTCATTTTACTACAAAAACGTCCGTATTTTTCAATTCAATTTTGTTCTCTTATTTCAAATTTTTTATTTGGATTAAGAATGATTTTATTTGAACGTAGAAGCTTCGAAAGTGCGAGTCTGACTTCTACTGATTTCAGACAGCCATTGCGAGGTATGAAAAGAGAAATAGATCCTTGTTTTGCCAAGATCTTCGTAATTTGGCATTCATTGAAGGACTCGTTTCTCAGCAATTGGGTGATTTCATCTTTCATTTTATCTCTCCTCAGTAGATATGTTATTATCTATGATTGATAGTATACATCATTATGTCTATTTTTTCAAGACATTCATTGACTTTTTAGTCTATTTATTGTAGAATTAAAACGAGGTGATATGATGAGTTCCACCTTTTCTTCACGACTGAAACAGCTTAGAACAGAAAAACAAATGAGCCAGAGGGCATTAGGAGCTCTACTGGGATTGAGTGATAAAACGATCTCTGCTTACGAAAATGGTCGAAATACACCAGATTTTGAAACACTTACAAAGTTGTCTAAAGTATTCAGGGTGAGTGTTGACTATTTAATAGGTGCTTCTGAAGATTCTGAATTTTCGGAAACCACTCTGCAGGAATATTCATTGAAAACTGTGTCAGTTTACAACATTGCTTCTTTACAAATCGGAAAAGCCATTGAATATTTAAAACTTCCAATATGGTTTGGATGTGATTTCGGAGTTTTAGTTTCAGACGAATCTTGTGAGCCTGTTCTCTCCAAAGGAGACATTGCTCTTATAAGAAAGGGACCTGCTTTAGAGGGAGACCTTGTGCTTTGGAAGGAAAAAGAGATCGTAATACGACGAATTTATTTTCAAGGCGATTCGGTTATATTAAAACCAGAAAATTCGAAATATAGACCCGTCATAGTTGAAGATGTGAAAATCTCTGGATCTTTGTTAGGAGTAGTCGTGGGGAGATGGCAAAAGATTTTATGACTCGTTACGCGATGAATAAAATTATTTGGAGGTACTCCCATGAGAATAATAAAAACGGTTTTATGGAAAATAAACTTTGGAAATACTGTTCTATGGAGAAAAAACTCTACAAAAATAGCGGATGTGAGATTTGAAATATGGAATCCAGTTTTGAATAGGAGGAATCAAAGCAATGATAAAAAGATTGAAGATATTAAATGAATTTTCGCCGAAAAATGCACTTGAAGTAGAATGGGAGCTCTCGAGATTTCACAGGGCAAAGGGAGGATATGGATATTTACAAGCTGTTGAAAAAATTCAAGAGGTTATAGGAGATTCTACGCTACTAAAATATCCTGCCGGGAAAGTGTACAACAGCTGGAATACACCTGAAGGTTGGAACGTAAAGAGTGGATTTTTGAGAACGGTTAGTCCGAAGAAATATATTGTTTCCGATTTATCTCTCTTTCCAATAGCTGCGATTTTCATGTCTGGTTCGTCAAATGGAACTGAAAGGTTAAAAGTTATAGATGTTGGAAGCGGTGAGTTGGAAGAAGATTATTCACAGTCTGTCAGAGGATGCGCAGTCTTGTCAAGTGGGAATATTTCAAGGGTTTATGACATGGCGGTTGAGAAGTTTGGTGCAAGGTGTGTGCTCTCATATTTTATGAGAGCACAACTTGAAGAAATACGAAGAACTCCAGAGTTTCTACCTCAAGCAATTAATTATACTTCTTTTCCCCCTTATTCGAATGGAAAAGCCTTTGGCTTCGCTTTGACTTATGAGCAATACAAATGGATGAAATCTCTTTCTAAGTCCGGAAAACTTGAAATTGAAGCGTACATAAATGTGGATCGTGGCACTAATGATTTAGAAATTTTAGAAGCGCGTTTCGGAAAATCAGGAAATGAAAAGCCATTACTCTTAGTAGCTCATCTTTGTCATCCTAAGCCTGGCGCCAATGATAATGCCAGTGGTTCAGCACTTTTAGCCGAAATAGTGAGAGTACTCAAAAAGGCTGATTTAGATCGTGAAATTGTAGCTCTTTGGGTTCCGGAAATGTATGGCATTGCTGCCTATCTTACGGATCATGTACCTGATTTTGAGGTCGGGATAAATCTCGATATGGTTGGAGAGGATCAATGCAAAACCGGTTCGATTTTGCGGGTGTCGTCTACTCCATGGTCATTGCCCTCTTTTATAAGTGATCTTCTTTTTGCAAATCTTGAAACAGATAGATTCAGAATAAAAACTGGTAAATATTCAGGAGGCTCAGACCATTTTATGTTTTGTGATTCAACTGTTAAAATTCCAACCACTTCATTGACCCAGTGGCCAGACCGCTTTTATCATTCCAGTGAAGATACTCCAGACAAGTCTTCGGTAGAATCACTTGAGTGGATTGGAAAAGGAGTTCTAAACAGTATTATGGATCTTACATACGAAATGTCACATATTACAGCCATGAAAATCAGTGCAAATGTGTTAAAAGAATTCATCATAGGATATAATATGTATGAAGATTCGTTGGTTTCTAATTGGATGGCAATTCGTGCACTTAGAAAACTCAAGTCCTTATCAAAATATACGGATGTAAAAAGTA
>JALSLY010000061.1 GCA_026988035.1 Thermotogae bacterium | reverse complement strand
TGAAGTAAGAACAATTTTGAATTTACTTTAAGTACGATGTTTGCTATAAAAAGATTAGGCGTTGTGAGAATTTTTTGTGGAGGGAGTAAACTGATGAGCAACAAGAAGATCATGGGATTATGGTCGGCGGTATCAATAGGTATTGGAGGAATGGTAGGAGGTGGCATTTATTCCCTATTAGGAACAGCCACTCAAATAGCCGGAAACGCCATGTACATATCTTTTGTCATAGCTGGAACAGTGGCTTTGTTAAGCACTTATTCCTATGCAAAATTAGGAGCAAAATTTCCTTCTGCCGGTGGACCTGTTGAGTTTCTTGTTAGAGGATTTGGGGATGGCATAATAAGTGGTGGATTTAACATTCTCTTGTGGATTGGGTACGTATTTGCACTTTCACTTTATGCAAGAGCATTTGGTGCCTATGCTATGATCTTCTTTCCTGGGCTACCAGGTTATTGGCTTCATATCTTCACAACGTCTATTATTGTCTTTTTCACCGCTATCAATTTCATGGGTTCAAAGGCTGTTGGACGTTCCGAGCTCCTCGTGGTGACAGTGAACCTTGGGGTACTGATCTTCTTCTCAGTAGTGGGATTTCTTTTTATTAAGCCTGCATTACTTTCTCCGGCGCATTGGCCTCATGTGAATGATGTATTTTTCGCATCGGGAGTCGTTTTTCTTACTTATGAAGGATTTGGATTGGTGACCAATGCTGCGGAGGACATGAAGAATCCGAAGAAGACATTACCAATGGCTTTGTACATAAGCGTGGTTATAGTGATCTTAATATACGTTTTTACAAGTATCGCTGTCATCGGAAACTTGCCTGTTCCAAAGATCGTGGAAGCAAGTGATTATGCGGTAGCAGCAGCGGCCAAACCGTTTCTGGGAGCAATAGGTTTTAAGATCATCGCAATAGCTGCCCTGTTTGCTACTTCATCGGCAATAAATGCCACGCTTTATGGCGGCGCAAATGTTAGCTACACAATAGCCAAAGATGGAGAATTACCCATGATGTTTGAAAGGAAAATATGGAATAGAGCCCCTGAAGGTCTTTTTCTCACAGCAGCACTCGTGATAGTGTTTTCCAACCTTTTAGATCTTGGGGGAATAGGAATGTTAGGGAGTGCTTCTTTTTTGTTGATATATGCGGCCGTTAACGTGGGACATTTGCATCTGTACAAAGAAACCAGTGCGAACCCTTACATTATATGGTTAGCCATCTTAGGATGTATTTTTTCATTCGCGGTACTATCCTACTATCTGCTGATCCGATCTCCTGTGACCTTGGTTGCTCTCGCTGCTGTTTTTGCACTGTCATTCCTGGCTGAGTTGGCGTACAGGAAATATACACTCAGAACGCTGAAAGTAAGGCCCAGAATATGGTGAATCACTATGATTTTGAGTCTTGTTAAATGCCACGGACAATTTAGTGCTCATGAACAAATATGTCTTTAACTATAATAATACAAAAATCTTGTATAATACTATTTGGAGTGTGAATGAAAAATAGAAAAACATTTCAATATTTTCGGTATAGAATTGCAAAAAAATAGAAAAATATATGATTCCGGTGAGTTTACAAATTACGCGGTTTACAAATACCATCCAAAAGCTGTAAAGAATTTGTTTTTGAATGGGTGTAATGCTAAAACGTTGAATACCGTGGCCCAAATGAGAAGTTTAAAGCTCATGATATCAGGTAATACTCTGCCCGTAGTTGCTTATTGCCTGAATGCCGTACCTAAAGCGGTTGTTTCTGAACTTTCAAGCATAACAGCTGATGGAGAGCACCTTCTTTCCAGGGAAAGCCGTTTTGAAGAGTGGATCGTATCAGAAGCTAAATTAGGAAATATTTTGCTGAAAGGTGGGAAGTTATGCAGCAAGAATCCAGTTTGGCAGTGGCTTCTATCTTCTAAGAGTGTTGTTGTGCAGAAGAATCCTTTTTCTTTTTCGAAGAAAGTCGAAACCACCGTGATGCCGGAGAATTTACTTCCCGTTTGTAAAAAATTAGGGAAGCTCTCCGAAAGTTCGATGAATAGTATGATATCTTTCAACTCTATGTTTTTCACAATGGAAATCACAGATATGAAAAATCGGCATACGTATTTTGGTCAACCGTATGGTTTATCTGTTAACAACGAGAAAGTCATCACCCCAGCACTTTTCAAACGTGGCGCATTTTTTATCTATCGTGATGGGAGTTCAGAAGCTAAAACTGTTTCTGTCGAGGATATGAATTTCAAAGTTGGAGGAATGAGACTGGTGGTATCTGATAACTGTGAAATATGGCGACGTCCTAAAGCGATTCGGACTAATAGAAGCACTGGAATTGTGGATATGATTGTGGTAAACGATCAAGTTGTTTCTTGGAGGGAAAACGGTGATGCTGAAATTCCAGATGCCGGTTTTGTAATTCGCGTGGATAAAAAAACATTTTCTAAAATGAAAAGCTTTGATATCTCTTACGATGATCTCGACAACGTTTCTTTTGCTGTGCAAGGAGGACCAATTCTTGTAAAGGAAGGCATTCCGATGTATGGATTCTGCGATGAAGAGTTTGGTGGAAAGATTGATTATCCACCAACTGTTTTTCCATTTGATTGGGATAAAACACCTGCTGCACGCATTGCTATAGGATATGATAAAGAAAAAATAATCGTTGTAGCAGTTGAAGGATGTAACCGTTATCCCTATCAACCTGATTTTGACAGTCGTGGTTTCACACTTAAAGAATTGACACAAGTGATGATTGAAAATGGAGCGCAAAATGCGATCAATCTCGATGGTGGTGGTTCTACCCAAATACGCTTTTGAGGTGGAAAAGCGCTGAAATATGCCGATCGTATGGGCATTCCGTATCACGAGTTTGAGAGGCCTATTCCTGCGGCGGTATTGATTCAAAATTAGGAGGTGTTGCAATATGAAGAAGATTGGTTGGATCGTTCTGCTCATGATAAGCTTGCTTGTTTTTACTACTATGGCGGAACAGATCACGTTGCGTTACTGGATGTGGGATCCGAGCATAAAGGCTAAAGTACAAGCAGCTGTTGGCAGATTTGAAAGTATCCATCCAAACATCAAAGTCGAGTTGACAACGATCGAACCTCGCGATTACTGGACAAAACTTAGAATAATGGCATCTACCAACAAATTACCGGACGTTTTCAACATGAGTTCGGGCTATATTGAAGAATGGTCAGCAAATGGACTCCTGTTAGACATTCAAAAGTATGTGGATACGGACTTGAAAATATCTGATTACTTTGCGAGTCTTTTCAACATGGCCAAGTATCCGAAGGGTACTGGTGATATCTACGCTTTGCCATTTGCGTGGGTTACACCAGTTTTGTTTTTCAACAAAACTGCTTTTGACAAAGCTGGTCTATCTTACCCCGACGAAAACTGGAATTGGTTTGATTTCCTCAATGCAGCTGAAAAATTAACGATTGTGGAAAAAGGTAAGGTAAAGCGGTGGGGCTTTTGGCTTTATGGCAGATATGCCAACGTAGAACCTTGGATTTACAGAGATGGTGGCCACTTATTGAGCCCTGATAAAAAGCGATTTGCTCCCGACAAAAACGCGATCGAAACAATGGAGTTCCTGACCAAGCTTGTTACTACATATAAGGTAGCTCCAATGAAAAAGGACATGACAGGCGTCAGATCGCAAGATGTTTTTCCACTCGGAATGGCAGCAATGTGGGTCGATGGATCATGGAATATTGAAAATAACAGGAGTTTAATTGGAAACAAATTCAAATGGGGAATTGCACCTGTGCCTGTTGGACCACATGGTTCAAAGAAAATTCTCTATGCTTGGCCAGATATGATTGCCATATCTGCCAAAACAGCTCATCCAGAGGAGGCTTGGGAACTTGCCAAATTCATGAGTGGCCCAGGGCTCACGATGAATATGTACATGGCTGGCAAAATCCCATCTTACAAACCACTCGCTGATTCTGCAGCATTTTTGGAAAAAGGGAAGCAGCCTTCGGAAAAGGGCATATTGCTTCAACTCGGAAAAGATGAAATGGTAAATTCCTTCACGAAAGGATGGAGCGAGTGGAGAGGGTACGGAGCTGCTGAAGGTCTTGGACTCAATGGAGCACTTGACGCCGTTATGAATGGCGAAATGAGTTTTCAAGAAGCTATGCAAAAGGTCACTTCTTACGCGAATAGAGTTTTGTCAAGATATTACAAGTAAATCTCCTTGAGGGGGCATTTTGCCCCCTTTTTCGAATTTGAGAGGTGGTTTTTTGAAAAAAGGCTTGAAATGGTACAGGCCATGGCATGCATGGGTTTTCATATTGCCAGCACTTCTGGGTTTGTTTGTATTTAGATTGGGCCCCATCATTTTTGCGTTTTTCATGAGTTTTACCCATTGGGATATCTTTTCACCTCCGGATTGGGTAGGATTTTCAAATTATGCTGAAATGTTTTCAGATCCAACATTTTGGACAATGTTAAAAAACACGTTCATTTTTTCAGGCATTTACGTTCCCAGCGTTATGGTAATTGGTCTTGTGCTTGCTGTTCTTGTGAATCAAAAATTTCGTGGCGTCAACACTTTCCGAGCGATTTTCTTTTCTCCTGTAGTTACATCTGCGGTTGCTATTGGATTAGTTTGGGGATGGTTGCTCAGCCCAAAGTACGGTCTTTTGAATAATTTTTTACAGCTTTTCAATGTGGCTGGCCCTTCGTGGCTTGGTGATCCCAAATGGGCTCTCATGAGCATTGCATTTGTTATGACGTGGAAAATGGCAGGTTATTATATGATCTTATTTCTGGCAGGACTTCAAGACATACCTGTTGTGCTTTATGAAGCATCAAGAATAGATGGAGCTACACCGAAACAGACATTTTGGCATGTAACGTTGCCTTTACTTTCTCCTACCACCTTCTTTGTGCTTATTATTGCCATAATAGATTCTTTCAGAAACTTTCAAATCATATACACCATGACAAGGGGTGGGCCAGGTGTTTCCTCCACAACCCTTGTTTACAGCATATACCAAAATGCTTTTGTCTTTTACAGAATGGGCTACGCTTCGGCGATAGCTTATGTCTTGCTTGCGATCGTTGGAGGAATAACTCTTGCCAACTTTTATTTAAAAAAACGCTGGGTGAAATATCAATCCTAAGAGGTGAAGAACATGAATTATAAAATAACGAGAGAGATTATAATTTATAGTATTCTTATAATTTTCGCAATTATCATGATATTCCCCTTCTTGTGGATGTTCATAAATTCTTTCAATACTGAGCAAAATATATTCAAGATTCCACCTTCTTTCATACCTGATAAACTCTTTAAACCAGGGATGTTTGATAACTACGAAACAGTCCTGTCGCAATATCATTTTTTAAGATACACTTTTAACAGTATTTTTGTGTCATTCAGTGCTGCTTTTGGTCAGATCATAACGTGTTCGTTGGCAGGATTTGCTTTTGCCAGAATGAATTTCAAAGGTAAAAATATATTGTTTGGTTTACTTCTATCGACCATGATGATACCTATTCAAGTCACGATCATTCCAGAATTTTTGTTGATGATGAAACTTGGATGGCTTGATACGTACTTACCTTTAATAGTACCTTCCTTTCTTGTTGGCTCCTTTGGAACCTTTTTGTTAAAAGAATTCTATGAAAATGTTCCAAAAGATCTTGAAGATGCTGCCGTGATAGATGGTGCAGGACCGTTTAAGCTGTACTGGAGTGTTTTTCTTCCACTTGGGAAGACACCACTTGCTACATTGTTTATAATAGCATTCATGAATAATTGGAATGCTCTTTTAAGACCTATATTGTACATAAGTAGTGATAACCTCATGACACTTCCTATGGCATTAACACAATTTCAATCTCAATATGGTGCAAGATGGAATCTCTTGCTGACAGGGTCATTTTTAGCGGTTATTCCATTATTTATCGTTTATTTATTTATGCAAAGGTACATGGTAGAAGGTATAACACATACCGGATTGAAAGGATGAGGAGGTAGGTGTAATGTATGCTGTGATACTTGCTGGTGGGTCCGGGACGCGAATGGGGGGAAAGACTCCTAAACCTTTGGTTGAAATCAACGGGAAATCCCTTATTTTACATGTTGTAGATAACATCAAGAATGTTTTTGAAGATATAAAAATTAGGATTGTTGTTGGAAAACGAAATGCGATTGAGATAATGTCTCAGATAGGGAGCGATTTTGACTATGCTATTCAACCAAGGGCTCTTGGTACGGCAGATGCAGTGAAATATGGAATTGAAGGAATAGATCCAAGAGAGAAAGTGTTAATAATGTATGCTGATACACCTCTTATAAGACCATCATCGATTGCTGGGATAGTCAATTTTCACAAATTAAAGGGGGCAGAAATAACGCTCTTAACCGGATTTTCTTCAAGAAAATATCCATACGCTCTTGTACTTAGGAGCAAATCGAAGGATCTTTTGGCAGTGAAAGAAGAAATGCGTCCCACTTCTTCTCCACCTTGGGAGTACAACATTGGAATGTACGTTGTTAACGTAGAAAAGATTTTCTCACTTTTTTCCGAAATAACAATGGGAAGTAGGGGCGAGTATTACATACCAGAGCTTGTGAATGCTGCGATAAGAAGAGGATTGAAAGTTCAGACTTACATGAGTTTTGATGAGAGTGAATACCTTGGTGTGAACACCAAAGAAGATCTTCAACGTGCTGAGAATGTTATGGCTGAGAGGGAAGTTGAAGACATGGAAGTCAAACAAGAACGATTCATACATTTTGGAACTGGTGGGTGGAGAGCCAAGATAGGAAGAGGATTTACAAGTAGAAATCTTAGACGTGTTTCGCAAGCCATAGCTAATTATTTGATCAGAGCACATCTTGATAGTAAAGGGATTGTGATAGGATATGACAATCGTTTTTTGTCAGAAACGTTTGCAAAAGTATCAGCCGAAGTTTTCGTAGCTAACAACATCAAAGTTCACCTGAGTAGATCTTCTCTTCCAACTCCGCTTGTAACTTTTACAGTTCTAAAAAAGAAAGCAGGTGGTGGTGTGATCATAACGGCTTCGCACAATCCACCAGAGTACAACGGCGTAAAGTTTGAAACCCGGAAAGGATTGCCAGCTTCCGTAGAAATTACCAATGAAATAGAGAAAGAGGCGAATTCTCTCGATATTAATGTAATACCATGGGTTCCAATTGAAAAGGCAGAACAAACGGGATATGTGCAAGTTGAAGACTTCAGAGGATTTTATCTTGATTATCTTGAAAAAAAGATAGATATTGAAGCTATAAAAAAATCTCAAATTCGGGTGTGCTTTGATTCGATGTATGGTTCTGGTGCAAGCACCATACAGTTCGCGCTCGTAAGTGCAAGATGCGAGCTCACAATGCTCCATGCCAGAAGAGATCCACTTTTTGGCGGAAGATCGCCTGCTCCGTCTGAAAAATCCTTAACAACTCTTATGAATACGGTGAGAGAAGGAGACTACGACGTTGGAATCGCAGTTGATGGAGATGCGGACAGGATCGCTGTTGTAGATGAAAAGGGAAATTTTATTCATCCCAATGAAATCATTCTCTTGCTTTACAATTATCTTCACGAAGTGAAAGAGAAAAATGGAGGAGTTGTGAGAAACGTTTCGACAACGCACAATTTGGACATATTTGCAAAGAAGATAGGAGAAAGGGTTTATGAAGTTCCAGTTGGGTTCAAGCATATAGCAAAAGCGATGATTGAACACAAGGCATTGGTAGGTGGAGAAAGCAGCGGTGGAGCAACATTCAGAGGACACATAATGGAAAAAGACGGGGTTTATACCAGTATGCTTCTTTTGGAGATGCTTTCAATTGTAAAAAAACCACTTTCAGCTATCATGAAAGAGCTGTTCAACAAAATGGGAGACAGACTCTATTTCTGGGAAGATGATCTCAAACTTACACCAGAGCTTAAGGTAAAAGCCACAGAATTTCTTTCGCAAGATCTTGAAAAGATATCTAAAAAGAGAATCGCAGAAATCAGAAAGATCGATGGAAAGAAATTTGTTTTTGAAGACGGGAGTTGGGTTTTGACAAGGTTTTCCGGGACGGAACCTATATTGAGGATAGCTGCAGAAGATCATACCCTTAGCGGTGCAAAAAGACTTACTGCGAGTTTGAAACGCGGCATATTTCTTACGAAAATACACAAATAAATAGTCCCATTCTTTGCAAATGGAGCAATTAACATCGTCTCGCGCTGATGCAGAATTTTATCCTAATCTAACGGGGACGTAAAAACCTCCTGAGCTGTCTTTTAAGTTTCGAGCCACCGGGCCTCCCACAATTAATGTAGCTACACCGTTTTTAAGATATGGTCTTAACCATCCCGCAGGATCTATTACAGCTTCATTAGGCAGTTTCCTACCTTGGAGATCTATTACAGCTTCTATCGCTGTATTCTTTATAATTTCCCTCACAGGTGTTTTTTCCAAAATGTCTCTTATACCAGGGAGTTCAATGAATCTACCATCATTCCCCGTAGCTCTAAGACCTATGCCAGCTAAAGCACCAATTATCCCTTGTCCGGTACCACCTAATTCCTTAAGAAATATATCATTCTGATTGGCAATCTGATACGCTTCTTCTTTTAAGAGAACCTTGTGCTGAGCTGCTTTTCCAAATTGGATCATTTCCTGGCTAACCTTTTCTTTTGGACAAATGCATAAGCCCGGATCTGAGCCAAGTACGAAATGAGTTTTCATAAACTCATTAGCTATTTCATAAATCTCGTTTTTAAAGTTCCAGACTTCGAGGCAGGCGTTTCCATTGTTAGAGGTGTAAGGCACATCTTCATGTAGCAATAATTGATGACGGGTAATGCCATGAACTTCACCCAAACCCTTTTCTTCGATTTCTTTGGCCATATCACGTGCCAATCGACCTGTGCCCATACTATTCTCGGTGTCTGTATCGTCTATGCATATAAAGATCACTTTTTTCATGTTGCTATTTCCTCCTTGGCTGTATATTGTGTTTTTTGCTATTGAGCCTGAAATATCCTATCATCACACCTATGACACCACCTATGATTCCAAAGGCAAAATGTGATAAAACAAGTACTATTAAACCATAATGAATGTGTTGGCCGGGGAAGTAACGTGTAATCAACACGAAAAAAGCTTTACCCGTGTGTGATAAGGCAGCTATGGTAGTAGCGGTAATCATATAAACTGATGGCTTATTCGAAAATTTCTCAACAAAAGGCCAAAATAAATCCAGTAACACTCCTGGAATGCCATATCTTAGAAACGGTAGTATCCATATTCCTCCCATCACTTTAAAACCAAGTATAGGTGTAATTAGCAAGACAGCTGCACTGGAGACGGAAGCCATGTAGATTCCTGAGATTTTTGCTCGCCACTTTACTTTTCCAATAACCAACAACGGTATCCATGTAAGCCCACTTATACCAGGAACGTGGAGACCGTATCTTCGCAGCAGAACGCTCGTACTGATATGAATAAGCACTAATAAGCCTGAGAGAAGGGTTAAAAATAAATACGTTCTTAATATTTCGTCCGCTGCCCGAACGCTCCCTCCAATTACTTTACTACTGCGCTCCATGAGAAAAACCTCCTTATAAGTTGAATTTGAAAAATAAATATGTTTCTCTATTATACACGGATAAAAGTACCATGCGTCAAAATCTTTTCAAATTCTGGCGCACTTACCGGTTTGCTGAAATAATAGCCTTGAACTGCATCACATCCCAATCTTTTTAGAAGTCTTACTTGTTCTTTATTTTCAACTCCTTCTGCAACAACTCGTAGACCAAGACGTTTACCAAGGGATATCATGATCTGAATGCTAAGTTCGTATTTTTCATCTTCGATCATATTTTGAACAAATGATTTATCTATTTTAAGGGTATCTATTGGGAAAATCATCAAATAGTTCATGCTGGAATAGCCAGTGCCAAAGTCATCAAGTGATATGTGCACACCCATTGATGACAACTTTTTTATGTTTTTCTCGACTTCTTTTCCACTCATTGTTACTCTTTCTAAGAGTTCAAAGTTTATTTCGTTGGGCATCACGTTGTTTCTGTTCAGCGTATCTTGAACATCTGTGGCGAAGTTTTCTCTTCTCATCGTTGGAGCTGACACGTTAATTGAAATCGGAACAACGAATCCCTTGTTTTTCCAAAAACGTATATGTTTGCACGCGGTTTTTAGAACCCATTCATCTATTTGCGTTATAAAACCGCTTTCTTCCGCAAATGGAATGAAAAAATTTGGAGACAAAATTTTGCCATCATGCTTCCATCTTATTAGCGCCTCAGCACTGCTCATCTCACCAGTTTTGAGATCCACAACTGGTTGAAAGTACAATATAAACTCTTTATTTTCTATGGCAGCTCTCATTTTATTATTGAAAGTTGTATGCTCTTCTATTTGTTTTTCCGCTTTCAAACTGTGAACATGTATGACTTCTCTTTGAATTTTTGCTTTGTATAGAGCCAAACGCGCCTTTTTGAGTAATAAAGAACCATCTTCATCGTCATTTTCCAGCTGGGCTATTCCTGCATTTAATAAAACAACATTTTTTTCTTTTTTGAGTATGGATTTCACGGAATCCAGGAGACGTTTCGTAAAATTCCGGGCATCATTTATGGAAGAATCAGTAAGCAGAATCAAGAATTCACCGCCAGCTGTTAC
>JALSLY010000060.1 GCA_026988035.1 Thermotogae bacterium | reverse complement strand
GTGGATCTTGTGAGTTTCACGCCGAGATTTCCCGAACCAGGTGAAACGATATCAGGAACGGATTTTGCAATATATCAGGGCGGAAAAGGTGCCAATCAAGCCGTTGCAGCCGCACGATTGGGAGCAGATGTAGAGTTTTTAGGAGCGGTGGGTGAAGATACGTTCGGCGACTTCCTCACAAAATCATTGGAAGAAGCGAATGTGGATACCACAAGAATATTGCACGTCAAAGATCATTCTGGCGTGGCATCCATTTGGGTTGACAAAGGCGGTGAAAATTCGATAGTCTTAAGTGCCGGAGCCAACGCACACCTGAATTCTAAACTAATAGAATCTTCAAAGGATGCTTTTAGAGAAGCATCATACGTTCTGCTTCAACTTGAGGTACCACTCGATTCTGTGGTGAAATCTGCAGAGATTGCGCGAGCATTTGGAGCAAAAGTGATTCTTGATCCGGCTCCAGCAAGGCAATTGTCTGACAATTTGCTCAAAAACATCGATTACATAACCCCGAATGAAACAGAACTTTCGATCGTAGCTCAGGGAAAAGGAATGGCATATAGAATTGAGTGGTTAGAAGAACATGGACCTCGAGTAATAGTAAAAGCCGGTGCAAATGGTGTGTATTTCATGCACGATCATGAACTCATCCACTTTGAAGCTTTCAGGGTTGAAACCATTGATACCACAGGAGCAGGTGATTGCTTCAACGCAGCCTTGGGAGTTGCGCTTTCCAGTGGAATGGAACTAAAAGATGCCTGCAAATTCGCGATGGCCGCATCGGCAATATCTGTTACCAGAAAAGGAGCCGGTGCTTCTTTTCCTTCCAAAAAAGAGGTTTGGAATTTTTTAAAGGAGCGTGGCGTTGTTGAGACTGGATAAATTTTTAAAGGTATCGGGTATAATGAAACGTAGAAGCATCGCTCAAAAGATCGCCGAACTTGGAGGAGTTACAAAAGAAGGGCGTGCTTTAAAGCCTTCTTATAATGTAAAGGTTGGAAATATTTTGGTTATCAAGCAGCGCAGTGGCGTTATGAAAATAAGGGTAACAGAGATACCCACAAACAACACACGTGGAAATTATTATGAACTTATTGAATTCAAGCACGAACACGAATAAGAGACTGTATTGGACCCACTATTTGGCCATTGAGGCTTGATTGGAGGCGAAATATTTTGAAAATAGGCATATATGGAGCACCTTATTCGGGAAAAACAACTGTTTTCAAATTACTTGTGGGGGAGATAAACGAATCGGTAGGTGTGGCAAAAATTCACGATAGACGTGTCGATTACCTTTCGAAAATGTACAATCCCAAAAAGACAACTTATGCGACTATAGAGTTTGTTGATCTTCCGGGTCTGTCTCCTGAGCTTAGTCGTAAGGATAAAAGTCAAATACTTGGGAAAATACAAAACGTGGATGCTCTACTTTGGGTGATCAGAGCTTTTAAAGATGAATCTGTTCCACGTTATTTCGACGATGCTGCTAAAGAAGCAGAATATCTTTACGAAGAGTTGTTAATACGAGATTTGGACATCGCTGAAACAAACATTCAGAAATTGAAGGGAGCTAAACGAAAACTTTCTCAATTTGAAATGCATCAACTTCATGCACTGGAAAAATGCGAAGAGGCACTCAACGATGAAAAATTTGTGAAATTGGTTGAACTATCTGAGGATGAAAAGCATGCTTTGAGCCCATTTGGCTTTTTCACCATGAAAGAATCGATCATTGCTGTTAACCTTGATGAAGAATCATTTAGAACCCATAATTATGATGGTCGAGATGGCTTGGAAAAGATGGCTAAAGACAACTCACTTGCCATGATGGAAGTATGTGGAAAATTAGAAATGGAAATCAACGAATTAGATGAATCTGAACGCGAAGAATTTTTGAAGGATCTTGGGCTCACAGAAAGTGGCATAGAACGTCTTGCAAAAGTCGTTTATTCCAGCTTGGGCTTGATTTCGTTCTTTACTGTAGGCGAGGACGAAGTGAAAGCCTGGACAATCAAGAAAGGAACAAATTTCAAGAAAGCTGCTGGAAAGATCCATACAGATATTGAACGTGGATTTATACGAGCCGAAGTGGTCAAATTTTCTGACATGGAGAAAATAGGTTCGATGAAGGAGATAAAAGCCAGCGGCCTCCTAAAACTCGAGGGAAAGGATTCCATAGTTGAAGACGGAGACATAGTCAACATCCGATTCAACGTGTGATGATCATGATACTTTCAGGTGCATTTGCCATTGTATTCCTTTATTTTTTAATATCAGTGCTAAAAGCTGGGTGGATAGTTGTTGCTTACTTTTCCACGATTGCCGTGATCGCCCACATCTTTCACAAAGGAAAGCATTTCAAGACAGCTGGACTCAATCTCTTTTTTCTCTATGTTATCTCACTTCTTTATTGGTTAAAAGGAATGCCACCCTATGAAGTTTTCAAATTCGTTTACCTCTTGGGTGGAGCGTCTCTGTTTTTCGCAATTTCGGATAAGCTATGGGCTGTGCCACTGAGAATTTCAGGATGGGCTTTAGTATCGATTTCGGTGGCGCTCTTGATGTACGAGCGCTTTGGTTCGTGGCCTTTATCGTTGTTAATAGCGGCAATTGTAATACCCATAGCTCTTAGAGATCATGAGCGTGTTGGCGAAAGCAAAGATTAAGCACAATCGTTTTTTACGATTCGTTAATCTCTTCGATCGAGCTGTTGGAACGATAGAGCCGATAAATAGGCGTGTTTATTTCTATTCCCGTTACAATATGTTGAGAGCTTATGCAACAGATGGGTGTTTAACAATGGATATGCGTCTTGGAGATGTCGATAAACATTTTGAATCCTTTTACGTTGCACCGCTTGACAATATCAAATTGATCTCACGAAATACAAATACAGAAGATGTGGAGATACGATTTGGAGAAAAGTTAGAATTTTCCAAGGGTTCGGAATATCTTTCCATACTCCATCCCTTATCGAGAAATCCAAAAAGAAGAGGCGTTTTCACACCGAAGGTAGAAGTAAAATCCTCAGAATTAGTCCATGTTATAGATGTGGGAAGTATAATATCACATGCAGGACAAGACATACTCATTGGTGCCACAAATGAAAAATTTTTTGCGCTTTGCGAAGAATATGGCCACATATCAATTGCTTCAATGAGACTGGATATAAACTCGTTCATGGCTGAAATTCCGTACGAGACTGCCCGCCATCTCGTAAAGACACTCGATATTATTCGGAATGAGAAATTGATGATGGGCTTTTCCGAATCAACCTTAGGTCTGAAATTCAGTGACGGAGTTATCGGTATTTGCACTGTAGAAGCAAACGAAGACATGAATAATGTTAAAAAATTCTTGGAAATCAAAAGGGAAGATATCAGCCTTTCAACGCAAATGCTAAAAACCGCTACTTCCTTATGTGCCAAGTTTCAACGCCAAAACAGGGGAGAAGGCTACTTCGAACTTTCTGATCGTCTCAGGATAGGAGTGCTTTCGCAATCATCAGCATACGAATACATTCAGTCCGTGGGATGCAAAACACATGTGCGCGTTTCTATCATGCCCAAAAAGCTAAATCAATTTCTTGCAAGAATTCACGAAAAAAGCGTACACTTAGGCATCACGGGTGAATTTGTAATTTTCAAAGGAAAAAACGCACTGTTTGCAATTAAAAGATAGAAAAAAGGCAGGCACAATGTGCCTGCCTTTTCTAATTCGTTACAAGATCAATCGCATCAACTTTCTCAACCGCATCGAAACGACAGACTTCGTAGCAACTCCCGCACTTAATGCAAGTATCTTGATCTATCTCATGAACTTTTTTGACCTCACCGTTTATGGCATTAACTGGACATGCACGCGCACAAGCCGTACATCCAACACACTTGTTGGGATCTATCGTGTAAGCTATCAACGATTTGCAAGATTTCGCCGGGCATCTCTTGTCTTTTATATGAGCCTCATATTCGTCGCGGAAATATCTCAAGGTGGAGAGTACCGGATTTGGCGCTGTTTGACCCAGTCCACAAAGTGCTGTGTCTTTTATGGTTTTAGCAAGGGTTTCAAGTCGATCTATATCCTCCATTTCTCCGTTTCCTTCGACAATCCTATCAAGTATTTCCAGCATCTTTCTCGTGCCCTCACGGCATGGTGTACACTTTCCACAGGATTCATCAGCAGTAAATTGTAAGAAGAAGCGTGCGACATCCACCATGCAGGTGTCTTCATCCATGACAACCATTCCACCCGAACCCATTATGGTACCGAGTTCCATGAGAGAATCATAATCAACCGGGGTATCAAGATATTTAGCTGGTATACAACCTCCAGATGGTCCGCCAGTTTGCACCGCTTTGAAGTTTTTTCCATTTGGAATACCGCCACCTATATCAAAGATAAGCTCTCTCAAAGTAGTACCCATTGGAACTTCAACAAGTCCCGCGTTGTTAATCTTTCCGGCCAATGCAAAAACTTTGGTACCCTTGGATTTTTCAGTTCCCATAGATGCAAACCATTCGGCACCTTTATTTATAATCACGGGAATATTTGCAAGCGTCTCCACATTGTTAATCACCGTGGGCTTAGACCACACGCCTTTTTGAGCTGGAAATGGTGGTTTTTGGACCGGCTGACCGCGTTTTCCTTCAACAGATTGTATAAGAGCAGTTTCTTCTCCACAAACAAAAGCCCCTGCACCTATTCTCAGTTCAACATCAAAAGAAAAATCCGTTCCAAATATGCGATCACCCAAAAAACCATACTCATGGGCTTGGGATATGGCTATTCCCAATCGTTCAATAGCAAGCGGATATTCAGCTCTTACGTAAATATATCCGTGATGCGCACCTATAGCATATCCGGCAATTTCCATTCCTTCTAAGACACTGTGAGGATCCCCTTCAAGTACGGATCTATCCATAAAGGCACCAGGATCTCCTTCGTCTGCATTACAAATGACGTATTTTTCGTCAGATTTTGATTTCCTCGTAAATTCCCACTTCAATCCTGTGGGAAATCCTGCGCCACCTCTTCCTCTCAGACCACTTTTCTTGACCTCTTCAATAACCTCTTCAGGTGTCTTGTGAAGGACCTTATCAAGTGCAAAGTATCCGTCATTTGCTATGTATTCTTCGATGTTAACGGGATCTATCACGCCAAGATTTCGAGTTGCCACTTTAACCTGCCTTTTGAAAAATGGAAGTTCCTCTTTGGCTTTTGGTTTGATCTCACCAGTAGGACCTTTGTAAAGCAATCTTTGTACAGTTCTTCCCTTTAAAAGATGCTCTTGAACGATCTCCTTAGCATCTTGCGGTTTGAGTTTTTGATAGAAAACTCCTTCAGGATATATAACCATTATGGGACCAAGGTTACACGCTCCCATACAACCAGTCTCTACAACCCTTACAACACTATCCAACGCATATTTTTTGAGCTCTTCTTCGAGAACAGATTTGACTGATTCCTCACCAGCCGAAATACACGCCCCTCCGGCACAGATAAGGATCGTGTTTTCCACAGCCATACGATTGCCTCCTTAAATTAAACCTTTCCACGTTTCACAAGTATGTCGCTCAGGATTTTGCCTTTCATGACGTGCTCTCTTACAATCCTTCGAGCTTGCTCCTCATTCACATGACCGTATATAGCGGGTTCTTCACTACCAATTTGCACCTCAACAGTTGGTTCCACTTCACACAGTCCCATACATCCTGATTGAATAACTGCTATATCATCTATGGACTGCTTTTCGAGTTCATCTGCGAGTGCTCTCAAAGTGTCTTTCGCACCTGCGCTTATTCCACAGGTTCCCATTCCCACGACTATTCTCCCTCGCTTTTTTGTTTCTCGTCCACTTATCTCCTTGAGAGCTTTCTCTTTTATTTTCTGAAGTTCTTCAAGACTTTTAATCTTCATTGTTCTTGGCCTCCTTTTGTCTATAAGAATTAAGAATATGAGGTATTTTATCAGGCGTTACTCGTCCATAGAAATCTCTTTCTCCAACAAGAACCACCGGTGCCATACTGCATGCACCTAAGCATCTTACTTCGTGAACAGAAAACAAGCCATCTTTCGTCGGCTCACTCTCTTCTACACCTAATTCTTCTCGTAATCTTTCAAGTATCTTATTACCACCTTTAACATAACACGCAGTTCCCATACAAACTTTTATTTGGTACTTTCCTCTTGGCTTCATGGTAAAGAAAGAATAAAACGTAACCACACCATAGACAGTGCTTTCTGGAACATTTAATCTTTCAGCTATGTGACTTTGCACTTCTTTTGGAAGATACCCAAAGATCTCCTGAGCTCTGTGAAGTACACCAATCAACATGCCACTTTTTTCTTTAACACTGTCAATGTACTCATCAAGCTCTTTAAACCGCGAATCAGTTTCAAGAATTACAGGCATTCAAAACACCTCCAACGTTTTATATAAATCAAAGAGATAATTCCATGCTTTTGAAATATTCAAATATCATTTTAATCACTTTTGGGGAACTCAAATCGACACCATCAAGAGCTTTGGATGAAAACTCATAACACCTTTTCTCTAAGCATCTTTCAATCTCCCAAATAACATCTGTTGACGATGTCACGAGCGTTGCAAATGCACCAGCAAGATCTCCTATTGGCTGACAGTCTATCGTCTTGAAAAGCGTTGCTTCTAAAATAGTACCTATTTTAGGTGTCGAACTCACATGGACGTACCCACCGGTCAGCTCAGCGTTCTGCTTCAGAAAAGGTAAACCAAGACCAACTCTTCTGACTTCTTTGTGTGTGGTGAAGAACGGATCAAAAATCTTTGAAAGTTTTTCCTCGTCCATTCCACATCCATTATCCCTTATTTTTATGACAATTTTTTCACGATCTTCTACAAATTTAATTTTCACATGGGTTGCCTGAGCATTTACAGAATTCTGTGCTATGTCTAAAACATGATCGGCTATTGTCCTCAAAATTTCCACATATCCTTTCTCATCAAGGCCTTTCTAAATTCGTCAAATGTTCGGGAATCTGCCTTTACTTTCATTTGGGGTTTTTTAATTTGCGATAAAGAATGCGCGTCCGAGGATCTCAAAACCGTGCAGTTCACATTTACAGTTCCTACCGCCTCTATCGCATCAAAAGGAGGGTAATTCGGGATGAAGCCAAGCTGTTTTACAACCCCAAACATCCTATCAACGTGTGCATACACAAACAAGCCGTCATAGCGTTTTACCATACGCCACAAATTATCAATTGTCAAATCTGTTGATGTTGAAAGCACCGCACTTTCCATTCCAACAAAATTATCATTTTCATCCACAAATAATTGATATCCAAAACGCTCCGGATCATTTTCAATTTTCGGAAGATGCCCTTTTATTTCATTTGAAAAATCCACAGCGACCTTTATAGATTTCAAATATACAAGAACGTGCACTTCTTCAACGGTTTGAACTTCCATACCTGGAATTACTTTTATTCCGCGCGCACCTAATACTTTTTCAAAGACCTCAACATTTCCACAACTGTTATGATCTGTTATTGCTACCCATTCCGTTCCAATTTTTTCAAGGGCAGAGGCTACAGCTCCTGGAACCATTGTTATTTCGGCACAAGGTGAAAGGCACGAGTGAATGTGAAAATCTCCCTTGAATATCATTTCAAACCTTTGCTGTACAACTTTCCACCTGCCTCGAAAGCATTCAGTGGTGTGGTGAAAAGTGAAATTTTTTCATCTGTTGCCTTCTTTATAGTCTCTTCATCAAATTCATGACCATTGCATAAGACTATTGCCCGGATCCCAGTTATTGCCGCAACAGCTACCACATTCACATGAGATTGCACTGTAAACCATACAGTATCACTCTCAGCTTTGGCCATAACTTCACTTAACAGATCACAAGTGTAGCCATGCTTCAAATCTCCATCACCATCGGTTATTCGAGTAAATCCAAGGTTTTCAAGATCTGATACTCTCATTTTCATGCCCCCAAAAGTTCATCTCCACTACCACACCTTTACCTGGCTCAGAAATGATCATCATCTTGTCCGCACATCTTTTGATGTTTGCTAATCCCATTCCTGCCCCAAAGCCCATTTCTCTGATGTAATCCGGGGCTGTCGAATACCCTTCACGCATAGCCATATCTACATCTTCTATCCCTTTTCCATAATCTTCAACTCTCACGATCAGAACACCGTATTTAAAGTAAACATTAATAATGCCAGTTGAGCCGGAATGTATGACCACATTTGTTTCTGCCTCATAAGTTGCAATCGCCACCCTCTTCACAAATTCGGGAGAAAAGCCCTTAGAGAGAAGAAACTTTTTTAGTTCTGATGCTCCTGTTCCCGCAAGCGACACATCCATATAGTCTATGCTAAATTGAAATTCAGAAATTTCCTCCTTCAGATTTATACCTGTTGGAATGGATCTGTAGTTCTCCACGTGAACGAATGACTCTCGTCGAGCGTCATGAACATACAGTATGCTAAGCTTTGACAAAAGAAGAGTGATCAAATCGTGTTGAGTAACAATACCGATAACTCGTTTTTTTTCATCGATCACGGGAAATCTCCCAAATCCATGGAGCTCAAACTTTTTGGCAACATCTACAATTAGCTCCTTTTTTGATAATGTTACAACGTTACGAGTCATATTTTGTGAAATTGGAGCGTTCAGGTCTCCATTTTCTAAAGCATGAATTATGTCCTCTATACTTATAATACCAACCAGCTGTTCTTTTTCGTTCACAACAGGTATTCCTGAAAAACGACGAAGTCTCATTGCTTCTTTAGCACGGACAGTTGCTTGTTCTTGACGAATTGTGAAAACTGGTGACGTCATGAACTCCTCAACTGCTACCTCTCTAAAATAGAATTGCACACGTTTGATGAGATCATCTACTTTCTCCATCTCAATCATTTCCTGATGCCATGAACGTCTTCCAGACCAGCACAGAACAGCTTTCCACACGTAGTATACATGGTTAAACTCGTTGACACGATCGGTATTTTCATATCTTTTGCAGTTTGTACCGTTACTTCCGGAACTTGCCTTCCGCGCACAACTATAATTGCTCCAACCCCGACTATGTCCGCGGTCTTTACCATCTGAGGAGTGCAAAGTCCTGTAATAAGCACCATGTTTTCTTTTGCAAGAGCAAGCAATTCACTCAACATGTCGCTTGCTCCAGCAATTTTGCAATCACGATTTTCAAAATCCCAAAGTTTTTTCCCATCAATTAATTTTACAATTTCAGAAAGAAGCACGTTATATCTCCTAAATTATTTTTTTCACAATCTATTGTACCACCATAACATACATCTGATCAAATGCCACTTTCAACTTTATCTGATAATAAACTCTGGCATTTGACCAACAAGGGGAGCTAAATATTCTATGAAACCCTTCATATTATTCTCAAGCAATTTTTCGGGAACTCTTTTTACCCTGTTGGCTACTCTGCCAATTGGGACAAGTTTCACAGTTGAAAGATAGTTCATCTCTTTTCTAACTATCCCAACAAAAAATCCACTTTTTCTGTCGCTCACCACATCCACAGCAAACGAAGCTACCATCTGAGCCTCTTGAAAGTCAACACTTGAGACAGTATGAGAGGCTGCTCTTTGAGTAAAACCTGGATTCACAAGCTTCACTCTTCCAATTTTTTCTAAGAGACTTGCAACATGTTCTCCCACCCCGCCAAGTTTTGGATGACCAAATGAATCCAAAATTGGCGCGCTCTTCAAATAATTTCCATTTTTGTCCACTACACCCTCTGATACGGAGACCAACAGTGGCTCATTTTTGTTTCTTAATCTCTGAACATCGTGCAGTATTTCTTCATCTGATGTTGGGTGCTCCGGTAAGTACACAAGAACGTTCAAGCCCTTTACAAGGTATTCGGAAAGTTTTAGTGATGCCGCAAGCCAACCTGTATCACGCCCCATTGTTTCGATCACAGAGATTGATGGTCTTGAATAAGAAATGGAATCTATAACAAATTCTGAGGCAATGATGTTTAGGAACCTTGCTGCACTCGCAAAACCAGGACAATGATCGGTTTCAACCAGATCGTTATCTATCGTCTTAGGAATTCCTATTACTGAAATCGGGAAGTGTCTTCTTTCAGCTTCAGAGTATATCTTCGCTACTGAATCCATAGAATCATTTCCACCCATATAGAGAAAAGCATCTATTTTTCGAGATGCAAAAATATCAAAAAGTACATCATATTCCTCATCACCTGGATCTGGCAGGACATGCCTACAGGAACCCAGAAATGCACCTGGCGTGTGCGCTATTTTCTTCAATTCCACATTACTTTGAGTAAGAGGAATTATCTCATTCTCAAGAATCCCTTCGATTCCGTAAATTCCTCCGAATATCTCGTGTCCTAATTCTCGAGCTCGCTTTATGGCTCCAACAAGAGAAGCATTTATAACAGGTGTTGGCCCCCCAGATTGCGCAATTAAGATCCTCAAACACTTTCCTCCAATCTTTTAATAAGAGTGCTATTTACATAGTCAAATCCAGATTGCCAAAAATTCGGATCCTTCAGTTCTATTCCAAATGGCTCAAGAAGCTTTTCCGGTGAATCGGATTTGCCAGCCTCCAAAAGTTTTATATACTTTTCTTTGAACTTGGGCATTCCATTCTTGTAATGCTGGTAGAGAGAAAGTACCATAAGTTGAGCGAAGTCATAAGCATAGCAATAAAATGGTGTATGAAAGAAATGCGGTATTGCTGCCCATTCCCATCTATACTCGGGATTGTAGATCACTGAATCACCAAACATGATGTGAAGCTCTTTCTCGTATATATCAGATAGTTCTTCAAATGACGCACCTTCTGTAGATATTTTATCATGAGCTGCGCGTTCAAATCTTGTGAACATATTTTGTCTATTCATGGTAGCAAAAAGATCTTCAATCTTAGAAGAAATAAATGGAATTATCTCCTCTTTTGAAAGCGTATCAAGAAAGTAGTCCATCAAGAGCATTTCGGCAAAGGTAGAAGCTGTCTCTGCCATGGTCAAGGGTGTACCGTAGTTCAGAACATTTTGTTTTCCTGAAAGATAGCCATGGACACCATGACCGAGTTCATGACCAAGAGTTATGACATCTCTTATTTGTCCTGTGTAATTCAAAAGTACATAAGGGTGATGCTTTGGATCTGCATAAGAGCAAAACGCACCTCCAACTTTCGTAGGCTTGAGTGCTGCATGAATCCAACTTTTGTCAAAAAATTCATCTGCTATCTTTCCAAAACGGGGATGAAAAGAATAAAAGGTCTTACGAATAGTTTCCTTCGCTTCATTCCAACTGAAAGTTCGAATTGCTTCCTTAATTGGGGCATATATATCGCTTAATTTTATTTTCTCTACCTTCATAAGTTTTGCTTTCAGTTTATAGTACTTCTCAACGAGAGAGTTGTTCTTAGTTGTAACCTTTATAAGGGTATCTACAACGGCGTCATCCACTTCATTTTGAAGGTTTCTTACGCTATTAGGAGTAGGATAATTCCTGATCTTTGCCTCAAAATCATAGTCCCTCACTATCGCTGTATATGAAGTTTCTATATTGAGAGCATCCTTTTTGTATCTTCTGAAGAGTTTATACGCGACTTCTTCTCTAACTTTGGCATCCGGGTGCATTCTTAGTGATCTGAGCTGAGAAGTGTTCATGACTCGTATTTTTCCATCTACCTTCATTCTAAATCTATATTTGGAAGTAAGTTGAGTGTAAAATCTGACAAACGCATCTGAACCCGTTGAACGCTTGTAAACTATTATCCGTTCTTCTTTTTCTGAAAGTGTGTGATCTCTGAAACGCCTTGCCGATTCAACAAAATGGCGGTATTCTTTGAGTTTCCCGATTAACTTGTTAAACTGCACTTCAGACATTTTTGAAAATGCGATTTGTATAAACAGCAAATTAGATTCAATTTCATTTTGAAGATCCTCAAGCCATGAAATTAGCTTTTTGTTCTCATCTGATGTAGTATCTTCAGAAAATCTGAGATGAACATATTGAGAAATTCGAGAAATTCTCGCATCCATGTTTTCAAATTCTTTGATAGCTTTAAGCGTTTCCTCTGGATCATCGAAAAGTTTCTTCACATTAGAATACTTCTTGTGATATTCCTTGCTTTCTTCGAGTATTTTTTCCCCATCCTTTTTCATTTTTTCCAAAGAATCGTAGAGATCATCAATTTTCCATACAACATTTTCTGCCCCTGTTCTCATTAGCTTACCTCCTCGAACCTTTATCTCATTTCTCCTTCAAACAGTTCATTCAACGTTCTATCACTTTCTGTCCAGTTTGATTTAACCTTGACGTGCAGTGACAGGAAAACATGCTTGTCAATAAGACGTTCTATATCTTCTCGTGCAAGTGTTCCTATTTTCTTTATCATTTTACCACCTCTCCCAAGAATTATGGGCTTTTGGGAATCTCTCTCAACGAGAATCGTCGCCCAGATCTTCATCAACTTTGGCGTTTCTTCCATATGATCTATCATCACAGCACTCGAATACGGTAACTCTTGACGGGTAAAATAGTATATCTTCTCCCTTACGATCTCTGAAATCATAAAAATTAGTGGTCTATCAGTGAAAACATCTTTTGGATAATACGCTGGAGATTCCGGAAGATGTTTCAATATCTTATCGGTAAGTTCATCAATTCCTGTTCTCCTAATAGCTGAAATACGTTGAGTATCAACGCATTTTTTCATAGAACTGAACATGTCTTCAATTTCCTTAATTGTTCGTTCCCTCTTCAGGTCACATTTATTTACGACTCCTATGAAAGGCATGCTGGTATTTTCAATTCTGTTCGCTACGATCTTGTCAGATTTTCTGAGACCTTCCGTGGAAGTCACAAATAGAAGAAGATCGTTTCCCTCGAGAGAATTAACTGCTATTTTGACAAGATATCTTCCAAGCTTGTGAACAGGCTTATGCAAACCCGGAGTATCGACAAAGACAACTTGTGCATCCGGAAGATTCCATATGACGTTTATCCTATGTCTTGTCGTTTGTGGCTTGTCAGAAACTATGGATATTTTTTTTCCAACGATGGTGTTCACAATTGTGGACTTTCCTACATTTGGTGCCCCAACAAGGCACACAAAACCAGATTTCAATGTTTCACATCCCTCAAAGAAATTCCTTTTTTGCGTTCGCTTTAAATGGCATCAATTATATCTTTTTCAACACCACCCATTGATTCGAGAAACTTTTTTCTTTCATCGCGAAGTGCTTTCATCTTTTTATTGTATTCGACTTTAGAATAAAAATTCATAGGATCAAATTTGCTTATATCTCCTTCTTTAGAAGAAATCGGTATGCCAAAGCCCGTAATTGGATCATCTCTGAATTCTATATTGCCTCTGAGTGCATTTTCAACAAAGTAAAAAGTGTCCTGAGGCATTATCTTGTTTTCTTTTTTACGCCCACCGATCCATCCCGTGTTGATAATGAAAGCTTGAAATTTTTTCCCTTTTAGAATTTTTCTGAAAGTGTTTATCTCTTTCGCGGGATCTTCTATTATGAAAGGGTTAAATCCAACAATTCTTACAGATTGTCCGACTTTAGATGGATCATCAGCACTTGTTACTGTAGATTCTCCCAATCCAAAGACTGCTGCAGCCTTTTCTGGACTGTTAACACGAAGTATTGGAGGAATATCATCGCGACGCGTATTAAAGAATATAACATTCACCTTTCCAATGTCATAAGAAGTAGAATGGAAAGGTATATGAACTCGGGGTAATATGGCACGTGCATTAGTACTGACAGACACGTTGTTGAAATCGATCTCGCCTGTTGGAGACACATAAACATTCTCAAGAATTGAACCCTGTTCCTTAACAGCTGCAAGCAAAAGAGGTTGTGAAGTAATACTGTCTGTTTTTACATAGAAATTTCGCTCAGATCCAAATGCACATGCCTCAGCGTTTAAAAAGTTTATATCATCTTGCGCAATTTCCACGGACTCGGGTACTTTAAGATCGTGAAGTGCACAGGTAAGGGTGGTTTTGCCTGTCCCGCTTAGGCCGAATATCAAAACTCCAAAATGTTTCATATCATCACCAAGTTTTAAATTGTAAGCCTTACTGCCTGCATGCAACCCAAAATGGCCGTGTTGTTCACGAGCTAAATACATAGCTAATCTAAGAGCAGCCATCTTCGTTTCACCGTAATAGTCTGATCCAAGTATGATTTCGGTTGACTCCTTTGGAAAAACAAGAATCTTTCTTTCCGGATATTCTGGTATGGTAACAATATTGATCTGACCCGATTCACGACCATTTGACTCAAAAAAATTGTTTTTAAACATGTAAGCAAGATGTGGATATTTACTACTCACGAAAAGAGAAACTTTAAAGGTACAATTACAATCATCACCAACTTTTGTATCCACTCTTATCATGTTGTGAGAATCAATGAAATCTTGAACTTCTGTGATGTATCTTTGTACTTCTGGATCGCTTGCACTGTAGATTTGAGTAAACTTTGCGCTTCTGGACTTAACCTTTGAATGGAAAAGCGGAAGATTCAGATTGTTCGGAATCGAAAGTTCTTTCGACATTTCCCACAACTTTTCCAAAGAGGGATTATCAACGATACGGTCTTTAGAAACCTTAAAGATCATATTTGCTCAGCTCCTTCTCCTCACCAATTCTATTTTTTATTTATTCTAATATTCCCAGAGAAGCCCAAATTTCTTTCACAACCGATATGTCTTCAGCGTGCTCAACATCACCTCCGGGAGTTTCAAGTATCATCGGTATTGAATGAGTGATCTCGTACGAAAAAAAGTTTGCAAATCCCGTTTTTCCTATATAACCTTGCCCTATTCTTTCATGCCTATCTTTGTGTACGTTAAGTGGGAATTTCGAATCATTCAAGTGGCACATGACAAGCTTATCCATTCCGATAGTTTTATCTATCTCATCAAGAAGCCTTTCCATACCCTCTTTTGTACAAATATCATAGCCTCCATCAAAACCATGACAAGTGTCATAAGTAAATTTAACCTCACAACCGCTCATATCTGCCATTCGTTTGAGTTGAGAAAAGTTATATCCTATATTCCCACCTTTAGGTGAAACTATTTCTAAAAGAAGTGTCACATCCCTTGGAGCATCTTCTAAAATTTCAGAGATCGCTTTCGAGACTCTTTCCATAGCTTCGTTTTCTGACGTTCCCAATCTACTCCCGGGATGAACGTTGACATATTTCAATCCCATTTTGTGAGCAATCTCTAATTCTGCCTTTAACCTATCTTTTGACTTATCCCAAACTTCCTTTCTTGGACTGGCAAGATTTATGAGGTAACTTGCGTGTATCATAACTTTTTCTGGATTTATTCCGCTTTTGAACATCTCTTCTTTGAATTTGGCAACTTCCTTCTCATTAAAACTCACCTTCCACATTCTGGGACTTTGTGAGAATATCTGAAACGTGTTACCACCAATTTCTAATGTTCTTGAGGGAACACTGGAAAGTGGGTTAGTAGACATATGAGCACCTATAAACATTTACATCATCTCTTTTAAATCAAAATCGATCCTGGGAATTCCTTCTACAAAATACGACTTCATCGGTTTGTCATTCACTTTTACAGCAGGCAAATTAATATCCGTCCAACCCTCAAAACTCAAGACAACTTTTTTATACCTACCAACGTAGCCTCGCCGCAACACCTTGAAATTTACAAAATATCCATCGTGATTACTTTCGACTGATATTTCATACAAATTGTATTTCCCCTCATTATATTCAAAGCTTTCACCGTCATCTTCATAAACTCTACCAATAGCTTTTTGCCCATAAAAATCAGCGTACAAAGTGAGGTTTTCACGTTCAAAAAGGTAATTCATTGAATCAGTTCTAAAAATCACCGAGTTCTCTCTAACAAAGATAGGTATTTCATCAAGAGGAGCCGCTATTTTGTAAGCATGCCTTCCTTCATATTTTTGACTGTTCCTTATGTCTATCCATCTTCCTTTCGGAAAATATACAGACCTCCATACAGTATTTGGTCTAACAACCGGAGCCACAAGAATGGAATCTCCAACCATAAACTCATCATTCACAGAGTACAGATCTAAATCGTCTTGATCATACATTAAAAGTGGTCGCATGATGGGAATACCGGTTTCGTGAGCATTATAAAAACATGTATACATATACGGGAAAAGTTCATAACGTAATTTGATATATTTTTTTATGATCTCCTCAACGTCTCTTCCAAACGCCCATGGCTCTTGAGAAACTGTCCCTATTGCCGTGTGATTTCTAAAAAACGGCAGAAACGTGCCCATTTCAGTCCACCTTATCAGAAGTTCCGGCGTAGCATTTCCACCAAATCCTCCAATATCTGTACCGACAAAACTAACGCCACTAAGACTAAGCCCCATCAAAATTGGCATCTCACCTTCAAGATGTTCCCACCAACTTGAATTGTCACCAGTCCATATAGCCGAATACTTTTGTATTCCAGCAAATCCCGATCTACTCAGTGTAAAAAGCCTCCTTCCGGGTTTGTAGATTTCAAACGCTTTCGTCGTAGCCATAGATTCAAGTAAAGCATAAACATTTCTAACTTTTAAATGTGACCATTTTTTATTGTGATCATCTATATGAATAATTTCATTTCTGTAATCTCCTTGAACAAGAAATTCTTTCATTTTATCGAGTAGTGAGAGGCTCACTTCATTCTCGTTCAAAAGAGCTTTTATTTCTTCGGTATTTTTGTCAGTCCATACTATGGAAGGTTCGTTCATATCGTTCCATATACCATCGATTCCTACATCGAAAAGTGCTTTGTGCTGCTGCGCCCACCATTCTCTGACATCTGTTCTTAAGAAATCCGGAAAAACGCATTGCCCTGGCCAAACATACCCAACAAATTCTTCTCCATCTTTCGATTTGCAAAATGCTTCTATCTTCTTACCAGTTTCGTAAACACTATAGCCATTTTCTCTTTTCACACCAGGATCCACTATAGCCACAACTTTAAATCCCATGATTTTTAGCTTATTAATAAATGATTTTGGATTTGCAAATCCACTGCCCCATGTGAACACTTTGTATCCATCCATATAGTCAATATCTAAATAAATCACGTCGCACGGAATCGCATCTTCCCTCATTTTTCTTGCAATGCTAAGAGCCTGATCCGCTGTAGCGTAACTCCAACGTGATTGTTGATATCCAATAGCCCATGCAGGTGGCATTGGCATTCTACCAATCATAGAGGTAAAATGCTTTACAACATCAGTCACGGTAGGGCCGTATATTACGTAGAATTCGATCCCATTGTCTTGTGCACCAAAGGTATAAACATCACCATCCATGTCAAAAAAGGAAAATGCCGTAGAATTCAGATAAAATCCAATTGCGGGTTTTCCAGGTGAAACAGTTATAAAAAACGGAATAGAAATATACATGGGATCCAAACCTGGAGTGTGAAGTGGATTATCGGTATTTATCATTCTCATACGCGTTCCACGTTTATCCATAAAGCCCATTTTTTCTCCAAAACCAAAAAAATGCGCATTTGGGAACATTATGGTCACTGATGTTTTACCACTTTCAAGTGAAAATCCAATTTCTTTTGCTATTTCTTCCCCATTTGACACAACTGAAAATAAGTCTCCATTTTCTACAATTCTGAAATCATATTTGCATTTCACACTTTCCAAATTTGTGGTATCAACGACATTTATAGGATTTGATGGATTTCCTAAAGAGAGCCTGAAAATCACATCGTTTATCTTTTGAATCTTTCCCAAATTGTCCACCTCTTTTCACTTATTGAAGAGATCTTTCACACGCATCATCGTAGATCTCATCTTCACAATTTTTGCTCCGTTTTTGCTCAGTACGAGTATATACGTTTGCGAAGGTGATCCGCTCATTATAACTGTGGAAGAATCCACCATAAAAGTGTATGATGTGGAAACTTCTGGTGACGTGTTAACATAAAACCTTGTGGAAGAAAGACCAGGTCTCATCTCAGATTGAAACACGTATTTTCCCCCCTTGGAAATTCCTACCCAAACACCCCTTTCACCAGTGATGTAGAATAAAAAATATGTTTTTCCTTTTGTGTTCTCTGCAAGCGTAACTATTTTTTCAAGATCCATCTGTGAATTAGAAAGGAAGTGATATGCGTTTACGTACAAATCTACAATTCCACCAGGCATCAGAGAGGATTTGACATTTGAAATATCGCTCTCTATCTTATTCAGCCTATCACTCATAGAACCAAGCATGGTCCCGTTGATTTTTGATATTTCTCTTGACGTCGATTTGACAAGTGCAAAATCCACTAAACTCATAAAAGTTCCGAATAAGGCACTTAAAATTACAATAATGACTAATATTTTAAAAAGCACCGGAAATTCCTGGTTTTCATCCTCTCTCACACTTTGCCTCCCAGTTTTACGCTATAGAAGAAATATACATTCTGATCCTCCTGTATATGTCCACAGTTGAACTGATCTTCTTCTTTATCTTTTGTAAAGAGTTATCAACATATTTAGTGCTTTTTCCTATACAGGCTGATATTTCTTTGTAAGATATATGCTGGATGTACATCTCGAATACTTTCATTTCTTCATCCGTCAATATACTCTTGCATTCTTTCATAAATTCCTCAAATATGTACTCATCCAGAGTGTTCGGTTCATATCCAATATCCAGAGTTTTATCTTCACTTGCTTCATTACTTAGCAAATCTACTTTAAGGGAATCAGTAAGCATTTTGTTCTTTCTTCTGTTTAAATATGTCAAAAATGATTTAATTTCCGAATCTATGGATTTCCACACAAAACTCGTAAAAGAACTTTTGCCTTCTTTGTAATAATAAATGGCCTTTAAGATACCAACCAAACCATTTTGAACCAAATCCTCTCTTTCTCCCCATTCTGTGTAATACTTGCTTGATATCTTTAAAACCATTGGGTAATAACGTTCTACTACAAAGTCTACGGATTCTCTTATACCCTCTTGTGAAAGTTTTACAAGCTCTAAAGTGGATTTCGTTCTAAGTTTGAATTTAAGGTGAAGCATTTTCGCGTTCCATCATTTCAAAACATTTTGTTTGGTATAGTAAACAGAGTCGATCAAATTTGAAGTGGGACCATACGATACGCTCACGTCATCAATGCCAGTTGGCAAACCGACTGGATAAGAAGCCACAAACTCCACAAAGCGCCTGTATTTTGAGACTTTTTTGATATACTCAACTTCCGAATCAGAAATAAACGCTCCGTTGGTAAGATGAACAAGCAATTTTTCGAGTTCTGTAGGTTTCCCATCACGTACAAGATACAGCACGACGTTGTTCAACAAAATTGGCGCAAAGTAATTCTTCACTTCTTTATTAAAGGAGGAAACCCGACTTATGACAACATTTGGCTTTACGTGATTCATTTTTAAGATCTCGTCAAGACGTGGAAATTCGTAAATCATCGCATTTTGCGAAATGTAAGAAATATCAGCCGGTGATTGAAGCCCATTATCTTTCACCACCACATTTGTTGGATTTTCTATGAAACCATCCACAGGATCTATAATTCTGAACCTCACGTAAATTTTTCCACCCTTGAAAAACAATCCATCTACTATTGGAAATAGCACGTCTTTCTCCATCGAAATTTTGTAGATGTTCACCTTATTTGCCGCAGGATCGCTTGTGACAAACAATTTACCGTTTAGAATTGAAGAAAAAACGGAATTTGATTGGTTCAAGTTGAAAGATATTCCGCCAATAATAGCGCTTTTTGAACTTATAAAAAAAACGTTTCCATACATAACTTCAAATGTGAAAGGAATGACGCCCTTTGGAAATGGAATATCAGAAAGTTCTTTTCCACTTATTATGTCAAACTTCCTTACTTCTTTATCAGTGAGATCCATAATATAAAAACTGTCCCCAAATACCCGTGCATAACTGAAGATATGCACTTTTTTATCAAAAAAGTGCATTTCCTTCATCAAAATCCCGTTGTACTCGAAAATGTCCACAGCATCTCTTCCATATTCCCCAACGTAAACTCTCCCAGCATTATCAGTACAAAAAACAACTGGATAAGATAATTTCGACGTAAACTTTTCTTTCTTGGAAAAGTCGGAAGTGTACTTGTACACATCTCCATTTTCAAAAGAAACAAAAAAAGAATCCATAACATTCGAATAAACCATAGCTGTCGGAGTGGAATCTACACCCAGTTTATACCGTTGTTGAATAGAACCAAATCTTTCAACAAACCTGTTTGCAGCATCAAGCACATAATAACTGTTACGCCTTATTGCCACTGAAATAGGGCTATAAAAAACCTCCCCGTTATGAAATCCATTAATTGAACCAATGTATTTGATACTAACGATTGGTGAGAACGAAGTGATAGAAGCATCTGTGAGATTTTTCAGGAGTTTGAAAACTGGTTTGGGTTTAAAGACCGAGCCTGCCGTATCAAGCGCTTGCCGCGCCTCATTTATTTTACCAGTCATTAGATCCAATCTTGCCTTGAAATACCACAAATCTGGTGCGTCTGAGGTATTAAACGTTGATGAGAGAGAAAGTTTCATTAAAGATAAGGCTTGTTCGGTCTTGCCTTGATTCCACGCCTCTACAGCAGCTGAAAAGGAATTCATGTAATCCGCAAGCGCGAATGACGTCAACAATATGAGAACATACAAAACAAAAAACATCTTTCTCACTTTACATCACCACTAAAAAGTTCTTTCAGTGCCTTCACAAGATCCATTTTATTCTCTTTTCCAGACAACAGTCTCCGAATATTTGAGAGATGTCTATAAATGATAATAAGAGTTAAAAACGCAAGAACAAACGAAAAATCCCACCATTTTAAAACGACGGCCGTCAGTATCAGAACAACAAAACCTATCATGGATGAGAGGGATACATATTGGGTGGTAAACGTTATCAGAAGCCATATCCCTAAAAATTCTACTCCCATAAGGGGTGCAATGGCAAATACAAATCCAAGCGTGCTGGCAACTCCTTTACCGCCAACAAATTTAAGATAAATTGGATAATCGTGACCAATTACCGCTGAAATCCCAACAGAATACACCCAAAAGCCATTCAAACCTAAAGCACGCGCTACAATAACAATCACAAAAACTTTTAGAATGTCCGCCAACATGGAAAGCGCCCCTATTGCTGAACCTGATGCACGTATAGCATTGGTACCTCCCACATTTCCACTTCCGACTTTGCGAACGTCTACACCTTTCAATGCTGGAAATATATAGCTAAAAGGTACGCTCCCCACAAAGTAGCCTAAAAGCACCATGACTAAACCTAAAAACATGCTCTATCTTCTCGCCTTCACTACAATCTGTATAGGTGATAAATCGAGCTCAGATATTTTTCTTCTCATAAGAGAAGAAAATGCTCTTTTTATAGAATCACTAAAGAGCTCCGGAAAATTAACAAATACAACAAAAGTAGGTGGAGCTGTAGAAATTTGAGTGGCATAATAAATCTTCAATCTACTTCTCCCTTTTGACGGCATGATCCTGTCATAAGAAAACTCCATCGCGGCTCTTGTTACCTTCGAAGTTTGTATTTTTATCGTGTATGAATTATACGATCTCACGATCTCGTCTAACAACTTCTCTATGTTCCACGAGTTCTTAGCAGATACAGGAACTCTTGAACCGTAATTTATAAAAAATAATTCCCTTGTCACTTGCTCTTCAATATTGGGTATTCTAATATCCCATTTATTCATCGCGATCACAGCTGCTTTTGAATTATCCTTTATCATTGAGGCTATTTTTTGATCTTGAGATGTAACACCTTCAAACGAATCCACAACAAGTACGCATACATCCGAATTACGAATAGCACGTATAGTTCGTGCACCACTGAACGACTCAACCGTCCCTTTCTTGACCCTACCGCGTTTTCGCAATCCCGCTGTATCCATAAAAACTATCTCAATGCCTTTATGCTTCAAAGTTGCATCTATCGTATCACGCGTCGTTCCGGGTATGTCAGTTACAAACGATAATTCTTCTCCAAGAATAGCATTTAGCAGCGAGGATTTTCCGACATTTGGCTTTCCCACAACCACTACTCGTGCCACCGGAACTTCAATTTCATCAGAGATTTCTGGCAATTTTTCGACGATCTTGTCGATAAGCAAATCAAAGCCAATGTTATGTTCAGCAGCTACAAGGATGGGTTCACCCATTGAAAGCGAATATACCTCCGACATGTGGGCGATGTATGCTGGCTCGTGCTCAGTCTTATTCACCACAAAGAGATAAGGTTTCCCGGATTTTCTGATAGCATCAGCAATTTCTAAGTCTTCCCTTGTTATCTCTGATCTACCATCTATCACAAATACAACAAGCGTAGCTTTATCTATCCACTCTTTGAAAGAGCGCGTCATTTCGATTTCTATTTGATCCTTTGGCTCAATGAAATATCCTGGTAGATCCACCAACCTTACAACTCTGCCTTCCAATTTCGCATCGAAGATCACAGGATCTCTGGTCAAACCTTCGTAATCGGCGACCAGAGACCTTCTGTAACCTACAAGTTTGTTAAAAATACTCGATTTTCCAACATTTTTTCGACCGGCAAAAACAACAACCGGAAGATTACTTCTGCTTTTCACTCTTCTGATTCACCATATCTCCTATGGTAGTGGTCATTGGAGCGGAATTGAAAAAAGACTCTTCTTTTTTCTTCGTTTCTTTTTTTGAACTGAAACTATCTTTTAGAGTTATAACCATGTCCCTTTCATCTAATTTGGGATTGTACGATACTTTGTGTACTTTAGCTTTAACTGTCTTCCCTTCCTCTATATCCCCAGAAAAGTGCGATCTTGGTAAAAAGCCCTCAACATCATAGTTCAAAACCTTGACGATGGCTCCGGAGTTTTTCACACTGACTATTTCACAGTCTACTGGAGTTCCAGGTTTAACTTCTTTTGATAGCTTCTCCCAGGGGTCCTCCATTGTACGTTTGATACTAAGTCTCATCCTCCTGGATTCAGGGTCAATCTCAAGTATCTTTGCATTCACTGTTTGACCTTTTTGGAGAAGATCGGATGGTTTCTTAACAAAATTCCAAGAAAGCTCCGAAATATGTGCAAAACCAGAAACACCATCTTCAACCTCGAGAATAACCCCATTGTCCAAAAGCTTCACAACTTTAGATTCCAAGGTTTCACCAATGTGGTGACGTTCTTCCACTCCTTCCCATGGATCTCCAACAACTCTCTTTATGCTGAAAGAGATTCTGCGTTTGGGAATATCGAGATCTATGACCTCAACCTTCACATTCTGCCCTTCTTCGAAGTAATCTTTGAGATTTCTACGATAGTTACCATAGAATATCTCAGAAGCATGAACAAGGCCTTTCACCCCTTCTTCGACTTTGACGAATATTCCAAAGGGCACAACTCCTGTTACTATTGCATCAGTTACAGTCCCAACTGGGTACTTGCTTTCTATGTTTTCCCATGGATCTGATGTAAGTCGCTTCGTACTGAGAGACATTTTCCCTTTTTCCGGTTCTTTAGAGATCACGATTGCTTCAACTTCATCGCCAATATGGAATTTTTCTTTAATATTAACGCTCTTATCCCATGTTATCTCAGATCTTGGAAGAAGAGCAGTCATCGCTCCAACATCAACAAAAACGCCAAAATCTGTGATTTCATCAACTTTACCTTTGATCTTTTGGCCTTCCTGAATACTGTTCAAAAATTCTGCGCGCTTTTTGTTGATCATAGAATCTCTTGAAAGTACTATATTGTAACTTTTGCCTCTTCTACGTTGCTCAAATGTTATAACTTCAAATTCGTACTCCTGATCGATCAATTTGGAAGGATCGACTGAATTCAATGACGAAGCTTGAGAACCTGGCAAAAACGCAGAAAGTGCGCCTCCGATTTCGACGTTGTATCCGCCTCGTACTTTTCTAACTATGTGGCCTTTTACAACTTTGCCTTTACCACTTTTTTTGAGTTCACTAAGAAGCTGGCGTATCACGTACTTTCTTTCGGAAAGGTACAGTTTACTTTCATCATCCCCCCTGTAACTTGTCACAATCGCTTCTATAATATCCCCAGGTTTGTACTCTTCCGGAGCTTTCACGAGATCTCTTACATTTATCATTCCTTCTGTCTTGGCAGAGACGTCAACAATCACATGCTCGGAACCAACCTGTATCACCGTGCATTTTCGAACTTCTCCCGGTTGGGGAGTTCCCAAGTTTTCGTTGTTCTGTAAATACTCCTCAAGTTCTTCGTTAGTTTCTCTTTCCATATTTTCGCTGTTTTCCATTTTTCCCCACTTTCTTAAAGTGGGTACACCTCCTTCAGTTTTTGAGATTACTCAACCACTCGACAATCCCATCGATTATCCTCGCCGGGGTTGAGGTTCCACTGCAGATTCCCACACTCTCGACTGAATCAAACCATTTTTCGTCAATTTCGGACACGTTCAAGATCATGTGAGCATTCTGGTTCAAACTCTTCGCGATCTCGTACAATTTTTTAGTATTCGAACTTTTCTTTCCTCCCACAATCAAACAAAGATCATTGGCCTTTGCTAACTCTTTCACCTCCCTTTCTCTTTCTAAAGTAACAGCACAAATGGTATTGTGAATGTGGAAAGAAGAAAAAAGTTTTTCACCATTCAAAAATTTCTTTGAGATTTCCTTGAATCCATCGATACCCATAGTTGTTTGAGAAAACAAGGCAATCTTACTTGAATAAAAATCAATTTTCGAATGTTCCTGATTTATAACTTTCAAATCTCCCACGACACTTTTAAGATACTCCACTTCAGCATGCCCTTCACGGCCGTAGAGAAAAATTTCGAATCCCTCAGCTTTTTCCTTTTTTATGAGTTCACCTACAGCGCTAACAACCGTGCAAGTTGCATTTACAACTCTCTTAGCCTTCTTCTGTAGTTCTTCTAAAATTCCTAAAGGTACACCATGGGCTCTTATGACAACTGTTGATTCGGAAATATTTGGCCATTTATTTGCCACATCAAAAGATTTCAATCCCATGGATTTCAGACGCAACATTTCATCTTCGTTATGGATCAGATCACCCGTTATGTAAACGTCTTCTCCTTTTAGAAGTAATTCTTCCACAACTTCTACTGCATGCTTTACACCAAAACAAAAACCAATATCCTCCGCAACCTCTATTTTCAACATTTCTTTATTTTCTCCATAATCAAACTGTACAGCTCATTAACAACTTGTTCAAGTGTAAGACTATCAGTACTGAATATAATAGCATTTCTCGCGGGCTTCAGCGGTGCAACTTTTCGAGTAGAATCTATCTTATCTCTAAGTTTTATTTCTTCGACAACTTCCTTAAATTGTACGTCGACACCTCTTGACTTGTAATCTTCGTACCTTCGATGAGCTCTTTCTTCAACAGACGCTGTGAGAAATATCTTCACACACGCTTCGGGAAGCACAACTGTTCCTATATCCCTTCCTTCAACAACAATTCGCTTACCACTTGCAATTTCTCGTGCTTTTTTTGTTATGATTTCTCGAATCTCTGGAACTTCAGCCACCTTAGAAACAACTTTTCCAACCTCTGGAGTCCTAATCTCACCTCCAAGTTGCTTCCCATTCATAAACAACGTAGAACCATTAGCGAGATAAAAACTGGTATCCTCCATGGTCTTCAAAAATTCTTCAGATCTCAAATTCTTTCTCGAATGTATCCAAAGAAATGCCGCAGCTCTGTAAAGAGCCCCTGTGTCCAGATGCTCGAAGCCAAGTTTTCTTGCCAGGTTTCGAGAGACAGAAGACTTTCCAGAACCTGCCGGTCCATCTATGGTAACGTAAATCATGCCTTGGCTTCTTCTATTGTATCAAAGATCTTGAATACCCTGTTAAGTCTTGTTAATTCGAAAACTTTTTTCACATTACCTCTTAAACCAAAAATTCTCAGTTCCTTTGAATTTTCTGAAGAACGCTTTAAAAGTGAAACTAATGCACCAAGACCAGCGCTATCTATATAAGACAAATTCGTCATGTCTATTAAAGCTCTTTTCCCATCCCCTTTGATGGCTTCTATCATTTTCTCCTTAAATTCAATAGAATGGTACGCATCTAATTCACCTTTCAATATGGCAAAGATGTAATCGTCGACTTTTTTGATTTCCACTGAAAAATCTTGCATTATTCATCAACCTCCAACTTTATTCCAAGCTCTTTGAGTTGTGCTTCAGAAACCTTAGAAGGCGCACCAGCCATGAGATCCGTTCCGCTTGTAGTCTTTGGAAAAGCGATCACATCCCTTAACGACGACAACCCAAGCATAACGGCAATTAATCTGTCAAATCCCATGGCAAAACCAGCGTGAGGTGGTGTTCCATATTCAAAAGCTTCCAAAAAAAATCCAAAGCGCGTTTTCGCTTCGCTTTCAGAAATCCCTATAAGGTCAAATACCTTTTCCTGGAGTTTTCTCGTATGAATTCTTACGCTACCGCTCCCCATTTCCCATCCATTTATGACAAGGTCATAAGAGTGAGAGCGTATCTTCGACAGGTCGTTCAAATGATTGTCAATGTCTTCAACATACGGCATTGTGAAAGGATGATGTTGAGCTTGGTATCTTTTTTCCTCTTCATTCCACTCAAACATTGGAAAATCCACAACCCATAGGATTCTTACGGATTCTCTGTCTACAAGGTTCAATCTTTTAGCTGCATCGAGCCTTACTCCTCCTAAAAATTTATTAACTGCTGAACGTTTCCCAGCACATGCGATCATCAACTCACCGTCTTTGAGTTCCAAATTCACGCCAGCACTCCTGAAAATTCTTGCGAGACTACCTGAGAAATCACCATTTATTTTTTTGACCCATCCTAACCTGAGCTCTTCAGACTTTGCGGAATCCACATAAGAGTCAAGTACTTTTCTGGAGAAAGAGCCTCCATTAGGAATTTTGATGGATTTCAACGCCTCGTTCTCCAAAGGAGCAAGAAACTTCATCTCATCTGCGAATGTTTCATGAGTTATGTCTTGTAATTCTATTTCAAACCTGAGATCCGGCTTATCGCTTCCATACTTTTCCATTGCTTCTGAGTAACTCATAACAGGTATTTCTCCAACGTTTACACCAACAAGCTCTTCATACAATCCTTTTACAAGACCGCTTACGATTTCCAACACATCAGATTGGTCGGCAAAAGACATTTCAAGATCAATTTGGGTGAACTCTGGTTGCCTATCCGCCCTTAAATCCTCATCTCTGAAGCACCGCACAATTTGATAATAACGATCAAAACCGGATATCATGAGAAGTTGCTTGAAAATTTGTGGAGACTGGGGAAGCGCATAAAAACTCCCCTTTTTTAAACGCGATGGCACTAAAAAGTCACGAGCTCCTTCTGGCGTGGACTTGGTCAAATACGGAGTCTCTATTTCTATAAAATCTTTTGAATTCATATATTCTCTAATAAAGTGTGCTACCCTGTGACGAAAAATAAGGTTGCGTTGAAGAGTCGAATGTCTTAAATCCAAATATCTGTACTTAAGCCTCGCTTCCTCATTTCCTTCCTCACGATTCGTGTATATTGGTGGAGTTTTTGCCTCTGCAAGAATTTCTAATTCTTCTGCGAGGATTTCCACATTTCCACTTTTAAGTTTTGGATTTTTCGCAGCTTCCGGTCTTTCTCTTACAACTCCCTTTACCGCCACAACGTACTCGTTTGATAAATTCTCAACAGATTTGTATACAGGCTTTTGAGGCTCAAATACCACCTGAACCAATCCATAGCGATCACGAATCCACGAAAACACAATTCCTCCCAAATCTCTCATTCGATCAACCCAACCGTTGATAATCACCACTTCTCCAATTAGAGAATCATTTATTTCGTTTAATTTATGGGTCCTCTTTAGCACTTGTAGATAGGCTCCCTTCAATTTGTTTGTAAGTTCAGAAAATTATACCATTTTTGCACATCTCTTTTAAGATCTTGCAAAATTTTTCGACCATTTTATTCCCAGTGCCACCATAAATATAGCAGTCACGAAAAACACCACAGAAGGCCCAGACGGAATGTTTGTGTAGAAAGAAAACGCTATGCCACCCAAAACAGCTGCCATTCCAAACAGAATTGAAAGTAAAATCACATTGGAAAATTGTTTAGATAACATCTTGGAAGCAGCAGCTGGAGCAATCATAATGGAACTCGCCAGTATAACTCCAACGAATCTTACAGCCACAACTGTTACCAAAGATGCAACAGCCATAAAAATATAATAATCAATATCAACAGGAATGCCAACAATTCTGGAAAAATCTTCGTCGAATGTTGAGTAAACAACAGCGCGACCCCTAAAAAAATACCACGTAAGAGTGATAAACAAGATAATCATAGAAAAATAAACATCGCTTAATGATATGGCGAGCAAATCTCCAAAAAGATACCCCATTATATCCGGATGATATCCTTTGGAAATATCGATCAGAAATATGCCAAGTGCCATGGAAAAGGCAAAAAAAGTTCCAATAGTAGCGTCTTCCGAAAGCTTTCCGGTTTTGCTAACGAATCCTATAAATAATCCAAGTGCCATGGCAAAAACTATTGCCGTCCACATTGGAGAAATCCCAAGAAGTATTCCCAAAGCAATTCCAGCAAAAGCGCCATGAGATATACCCACACTCATAAAAGACATTTTGCGAAACAAAAGTATTGGGCTTACAATGCCTGCTATCACAGCCACAAGTTCACCTCCAACAAGGGCACGTTGCATGAACGGCAAGCTCAGAAATTCAAACATCCTCTTCTTCCTCCGAGGACAAATGATGATGTTCCACAAGATGAATGTTAGGTCCATACAACTTTTTTATCTCGGGTTCTTTGAGCAATTTTGCTGCTTCGTCGTGTGGGACAAGACGTTTATTTATGCAAAAAACATTTTCAGCATACGCTGTTGTAAAACCTATATCATGGCTAGACATAATAATTGTCAAGGAATGTTTTTCTTTGATATGCTCAATCATTTCATAGAATCTTGACTGAGAGCGTGGATCCATGCCAGTCAAAGGCTCATCCATAATTATAAGTTTCGATTCAGTCGCCAAAGCTCGAGCTATCAAAACTCGCTGCTGTTGACCACCACTAAGATCACCTATAGGATGACTGGCAAGCGAACTCATTTTAACCTCATCGAGATATTGCATCGCGTGTTCCTTCCTTACCGCTTTCGATTCTCTGAAACGATAACGACCCATTTCCACAACTTGGAGAACGGTTAGTGGAAAAGATTGAAATTGCGCTCCTCGCTGTGCGAGATATCCTATAGAATACTTCTTCAAATACTTTTTCATATTCAAACCATCTATTTTGATCTGTCCCTCGTAAGGTATCAAACCTGCAATGGCTTTGATCAATGTAGTTTTTCCACCACCATTTGGACCCATTATGACGTGGAACTTACCAAGGGCAAGTTTTATGGATACCTTGTAGATGGCAACAAGGTGATCGTATCTTACGGTCACTGAGTTGATAAACAAGAACCCTTTGCTCATTTGAGCACCTCTACAAATTTTTCTGACACGGTTTTCATTAAATCGAAGTAATTCATTGTGTAAATAGGATTTACTTCAACAATTTTAGCGCCAGTGTCTTCAGAGAGTGTGTGGGCGATTTTTGCTGGTGTTACAGGATCGCCAATGATCGAGTTGATCTTATAACGTTTCATGATTTCGATGATCTTTTGGTACTCTCTAGGGCTCACCGTTTGACCAGAATCGTTCATAAGCGAATATTCTTTCCCAAGGCCATAAGCACGCGCAAAATATACCCAAGCAGGATGTTGTGCAACAAATGGTTTCCCGCGAAACGGCTTGAGTTTCTCTCTTATCTTTTCATCAAGAACGTTGAGCTTTGTCAAAAGATCTCCCAAATTGTATGAAAACTTCTTCTGACTTCTCGGATCGAGCTTTACAAGAGCATTGTAGATGTTAATACACAACAATTCATACAATCTTACATCAAGCCAAACGTGTGGATTGTAAGAACCATCTGTTCCTATCAAAAGATGGGTCATCCCATCGGTTGAATCAACCACTTTCATATTTGGGCTTACCGCTTCAACCCTTTGCGCTATCCATTTGTCTTGCGCAAGTCCAAGATCGATAAAAGCCGTTGCTTTTGATATCATCATTACTTGTCGAGGATTGAGACTGTAGTTGTGGGGATTATCCCCAGCTCTCACAAGCACTTCAACATTTACTAAATTTCCACCAATGTACTTAACTGCGTATCCCAATGGAGGTATGCTTACTACAATCGATAAAGAAGCAAATACAGAAGTTAACAAAAAAAACAAAATGGAGGTTAACACAAATATACTTTTCATTTTCATCACCTCAATTACATTATACCAACCTCGTCAAGTGGAAAATTTTTACTCAAGTTGTGCGCGAACATTACAAGGCGATCCAAAACTATAAAAAAAGAGGTTTTTCGCATCTTGCTCGAAGTTTTCATCAAGACATATGAGCTCGCCATCGTCAAGTTCACAAGATGTGAGGAGTGGGATTGCACAGTGTGCAATGTCTTTCCCACTTTCCTGTCCGAGGCGGTAGCCGAGTGGGATTGCACAGTGAGTGGAGTTGCCAGTGGCAACATCTTTTCCACTTTCTCGACCAAAGCGGCAGCTGCGACCAATGTCTTTCCCACTTTCCTGTCCG
>JALSLY010000059.1 GCA_026988035.1 Thermotogae bacterium | reverse complement strand
GCCAGAGCGGGATTGCACTGTGTGCAATATCTTTCCCGCTTTTCTGACCGAAACGAAGTTGAGAGCAACATCTTTTCCACTTTCTCGACCATGCTGGGAGTTCCTGTGGAACTCATCTTTCCAGCATTCTTGCTTGAGGCGGTAGCCGAGAAGCGGCAGCTGCGACCAATGTCTTTCCCACTTTCCTGTCCGAGGCGGTAGCCGAGTGGGATTGCACAGTGAGTGGAGTTGCCAGAGCGGGATTGCACTGTGTGCAATACCTTTCCCGCTTTTCTGACCGAAACGAAGTTGAGAGCAACATCTTTTCCACTTTCTCGACTATGCTGGGAGTTTCTGTGGAACTCATCTTTCCAGCATTCTTGCTTGAGGCGGTAGCCGAGAAGCGGCAGCTGCGACCAATGTCTTTCCCACTTTCCTGTCCGTTCTACTGTATTTTGTAGGGCGCGAAGGCGCTGGCGGAGCCGAGTGGGATTGCACTGTGTGCAATGTTTTCTCGCTTTTACGACCAAAGCGGTAGCTGCGAAGAAGACACATGGATGTGTCGAAAAAGCGAAGCACTCACGGATGAGTGTGTTGGCGTGCCTCACGATTTTCTGTAGAGTCTTTGACCATAATGTCATTCCGGCCTACGAGCCGGAATCTAAGGATGAGATCCCGAGATCCTGAATCAAGTTCAGGATGACCTACAGCTGGTTCAGGATGACGCTTGATGACATCTTCGAAAAAAATTCCCTTATCGCTTGAAAAGTGATGTATATTTGTTAAAAGCCATTGGCTTGTAAAGTTGACGCACAACTTGAGTTATTTGATAAATACTCATAGGTTGTAACATTGACGCATAGGATGAGGGATTAAGTCTTGATTTTTGAAAACCGAAATCGCTCTCACGTCATCAGTATCTTAGCGCTGATGCCATCTTTAACTTTTTCAAAAAGGAATCTCCATCCGTAAAATTCACAAAAGTGCTTGACAAAATTCAATCCTGTTCCGTATTCATAAGGTTGAGGAGGCTCATATTTGAAGGTATTAAAAATTTTAATTTCATGAAGATCAACCTTCACTTTTACTCTTCCGCCCGTTGGCGTGTACTTGGCAACGTTGGACATAAGATTGAATATAACTTGTCTGAATCGCTGGCGATCAGCCAGAATCTGGGCTTTTTGGATAAAACATTCTAAGTGTACACCACGGGATTCAAGAATACTTGTGAATATTTTACATACTTCACCGCATTCCAGACCTGCATCGAATTTCTCCTGAGAATATCTCAACTCTCCACCTTCTATATTTTTCAAGTCTTTGAGAACTTGAGATATGTGATCAACATTAGATATCATTTTCCTAATAAGCTCTGGATTGTACGATAGCATTCCATCCCTCAACGCTTCCAATTGCATCTTAATCACACTCAAAGGTGTCATTATTTCATGATAGACACTCGAAGTCATAGCCTGTCGTGCTAAGGAGCGCTCTCTTAATTTTTGTGAAAGTTTCCTAACACTTTTTGTTAGCTTTTCTATCTCGATCGAAAAATCCGAATTTTGTATCTCAACTTCCTCACCGTAAGCCATTCTATCCGCGGCATGAGAAACTTCATTGATAACACCCGAAACTTTCTTTTGGAATATCTCTGAAAGGACAAGAGCGATTGCTATAGATATACTAAACGCTGCAGCAAATGTGAGAACTATTCTGGCAGCTGTTAACTTTTTCGCACGTTCTAATCTTCCTACTACCATTCTTTGTGTATAAGGATTAAGAGCATAAAACATCCTTAACTCGATTCTGCCACGCACAAACCTGTCGAATTGTTCATCAAACATTCGTTTGGTTCCAAACATCATTAACATTCCCATTATAGAAACTGGTAATATGACGTAAAGTAAAAACTTCCTCGATAATCTCATTTTATTTCCACCGTATATCCCACACCAATAATCGTTCTAATTTCGATGCCAGTACCTTTAAGTTTTTTTCTTAGGTTTTTAATAGTTGCATCTACTATTCTCTTCGAAACTTCTTGTTTTCCCCATACGAGATCCATAAGTTCATGTCTATCAAGTGCCTTCCCAGGCTTTTTCATCATTTCCGAAAGCAAAGAAGTCTCTGTTGGGCTTAAAGCCACACGTGCATTCTTTGTGATTAAAGTTCGCGAAAGGGTATCTATTGTAGGAAGCCTTGGAACATTAGGCAAACGCCTAAGGAAGTTGTCAACTTTGGCGAGAAGAACTTTTGGTGAAAAAGGTTTGGTTACGTAATCAACTGCTCCAATCCTCAAACCGTTAAGAATGTCCTCTTCTGAATTCTTGGCAGTCACCATTATTACTGGAATGCCCTTTGTATTTGCAATTTGTGCCACCGAATCTCCACTGAGTTTTGGAAGGATAAGATCGAGTATGATGATGTCAAATACCTCTTTTTTTATAAGCTTAACTGCTGAAAGCCCATCTTCAGCAAGAGAAACGTCATGCGATTTCTCAAAATAAAGCTTCATAATTTCTCGCATTGTGGGATCATCTTCAACTAAAAGTATCCGTGCCATTTTGCCTCCAAACTATCGCTATCCTGTCCTTCTTCGAAAGATCCTTAAAAATTTCATATTCAAGTCCATTTTCATCGAAAAGGCGTTGCAAAGATTTTCTAAAAGGATGAGCTATTTCGAAGTAAAAGCGCTTTGGAGAATACTTCTGAAGTATTTCTTTATACACGTCATTTCCATCTTCTCCGCCAACAAGAGCTTTGATAGGTTCTCCGTGTAGTTCTTTCAGTATTTCCCATTCTTCCTCAGTAAGATACGGTGGGTTCGAAACAACAACATCAATATTCTTAAGGTCAATGTGCCCCTTGTGTACGTGAATTCTTTTTGAAACACCATGTCTTTCGGCGTTTTCACGCGTAAGATTTAACGCATCTTCGCTCACATCAATGGCCCAAACCTCTGCATCCGGGATATATTTTGCTATAGAGATAGATATAACACCACTGCCAGTTCCAACATCCAGAAACCTTTTCCATCCACTAACTCTGGCATCCATTAGAAGACGCTCAACTAATTCTTCCGTTTCTGGACGAGGTACTAAGACTTTGTCGTTTATCTTGAATTTCAAAGCCATGAAATATTTCTCACCTGTTATATGTTGAACCGGCGTTCCGTCATGTCTAAGCTTAACAGCTTCACGATATTTATCGAGAACGTCGTGGGGAAGTACAAAGTCAAAATTCGTGTACAGCCACAATCTGTTCCTTTTCATTACATGGCTTAAAAGGATCTCCGCGTCTGCACGCGGAGATCCTGAAACTTCGCTTAGATACTTTGTTGTCCAATCGAGTACAGATTTAACACTCCAGACCCTGTTAGATGCCAAGCCTTGCTCTCACCTCGGGAGCTATCATATCTGGTGTCCACGGTGGATCCCACACGAGTTCTACTTGAACAGATTTCACACCATTAATGGATTCTACCACATTTTTAGCGTCCTCTGTCATCATTCCCACCAACGGACATCCAGGGGTGGTCATGGTCATTTTAACGTAAACTTCACCAGACTCTGAAATATCAACATCGTATACGAGACCAAGTGAGACAACGTCCAGCCCTATTTCAGGATCCATCACGGATTTAAGAGCATTCATTACTTCTTCTTTTGTAACGGCCATCATTTCACCTCATTTCTTTACAAGCAGATACAGGGCCTTGTCTCTGCATTATATCATTATCTTTATTTTACTGTTCGATTTGAATTTCTTAAAAACACTATTGAGCCAGTCGCTCCAAAGTTTTTCCTGTTTTTTAGAAAGAAGGGTACTTCTTATTTCTTTAGAAGCCTCGGCTAAGCTTTTAATGGATGCGCTCTTTTTTCCAATAACCTTAAACAATTCCCAGCCATATGAAGTTTTAACAGGTCCAATTATATCCTCGATGTTCGCGTTAAATAGCTTGACTTCATAACTTGGCATGTTTTTGCTCTCAGGTATCCATCCAATATCCCCATTTTTGTTCTTTGTTTGGACATCAAGTGAATATTTGGCAGCTGCCGATTCAAATGTGATCGCATTGGATTTTATCTCTTTGAGTATTTTATTCGCGCTAGCTTCTGAGCTGAGCATGATATGTTCTACATTTATTTGTTTGGGAGTTTTAAAAGAATCGATGTTGGCATTGTAATACTGCTTGATTTCTTCGTTGCTAACGGTAGCAGAAGAAGTAACCGCTTTTCTGAGAAGTTCGACTGTCATGGAAAATTTAACTGTAAAAACGGAACTCTTCTCAAATTGTTCTATATTCCCATATCCTTGAGATTGCAAATATTGTGAAAACTGCTCTTTTGTTATATTGTAAGAAGCTAACATCTTAGCAACCTGTTCTTTAACTTTGTTGAGCGCTTCTTTCTCCGTTACCTGGATGTTATAATCTTTAAGCGCAATTTGCTCCATGAGAACAGAATTTACCAAGTCATCTAATACTGCACGGTTGTAAGCTTTTAAAAAGTCCGTTCCTGCTTTTGACGATAGGAGAAGTTGGTACATTTTGGGATTTACTTTTCTTATCGCCATGAGTGTCTGCCCTATATTGGCTGCACTTTGCAGAATACTCGCATATATTGGCTCACCATTCACTGATGCTACCACCATTGCAGAAGCTGGTGTGCTAACAGGTGTAGTCCCTGACGCGGCAAAAGATATGATACCTACCATTCCAAGAATGGATAAAAATAACAACACTTTTTTCAAGATCTTTCACTCCCCTCTTTGGCTTTCTGCCAGAGTTTTTCCATTATCTCAATTGGTTGAGATTTGAATTCTATTCCTTTTTTTTCGGCAATTTTACTCATTCGTTCAAAACGATCTATGAATTTCTCGGTTGATTTTCTGACTGCAACTTCTGGATCAATGTTCAGGTGCCTCGCAAGATTTACAACAGCAAAAATAAGATCGCCTATTTCCTCAGTGCGTTCATCCTGAGTGGTGGTACGTCTCAATTCATCTATTTCTTCCAACACCTTGTTAAAAACCGGTTCTGGAGAGTCCCAATCAAAGTTGTATTCCGCAGCATTTTCTTGTACACGTCTTGCCATCGAGAGTCCTGGGAGAGCCGAATTTACCTTTCCAATCTTCCTCTTTTTTTCTTTCTTTTCAGAGGCTTTTATATCTTCCCACCTTTCATAAGAATAACCCTTTGCATTTCCAAAAACATGTGGATGACGTCTGATCAGCTTTGCGTTCAAATCTTTTGCAATATCATAAAAATCAAACTCTCCATTTTCTTCTCCAATCAAAGAATGAAAGATAATCTGAAGAAGTACATCTCCCAGTTCTTCTTTCAACTTATGAGGATCTTTTGAATCGATCGCCTCAACAACCTCAAAAGCTTCTTCTATTATATAAGGTTTCAGGCTTTCATGAGTTTGTTTGGCGTCCCACTCACAACCTCCAGGGGCCCTGAGTTTTTTCATCGTTTCTATAACTTTAAAAATATTTTCTGGTTTTTCCATATCTCATGCACTCGTTTTTAGAATTATGATCTCTATTCTATCCGAAGCATCTTCAGATCTATCTGCAATATCTCCGATCTGGAGAGCAAGTTCTCGAAGCTGAATTTTCCATGCGAGCTCTAAATCCAATTTGAAGATATCGACTATCAAACTTCTTTCAACTTTATCGCCTGTATTTTCCCATTTTTCAACTTCCAGGACAAACTCTTTCGTTTTCTCTGTATCGCTAAATAGGGTTTCAATGGACTTTTCAAGTGCTTTATACGCATTTAAGGAATACTTGTACTCTTCCATGTATTTATCCAGTAAAGAATTCGGTATTTTTAGATTCTGGAGATACACAACATCCGCCACCGTTTCTGCTTTATTTGCGATCTTGTCTACCGATTCGATAAGTCCTAACATATCTCCGCGTGCATGAGCAAGGAATGCACCTGAATACATCATGGTTTCTGTATCTCTCCTAATTGAATCAGCCTCTGTTTCATATTTTCTAACATCTTTTACAATGCTTTCTCTTTCTGATTCCTGGGCTTCAAGAATATTAAAAGTACTTTCTACAACTTTTTGAACAACTTGCAAGTGCCTTTTAAATGAACTAATTACTTCGTTTTCTTTTTTTCCAAACAGAAGTGACATAACTCACCTCCAGATTTTTAATATCGAATATATTATAACAGCAACCGTTCCTGTGGCAACGGGAGTCGCTGCCCACCCTGATATGATCCGAGTTAACGTTTTGGAATTGATCATCTTCGTTCCTTTAACAAGCCCAACACCGATCACTGCTCCAACAATTGCTTGTACACTTGATATCGGTACTCCTACTATTGAAAATATAAATAAAGTTGATGCTTCGGAAAACAAAGCAACAGCTGCATCGAAAGGATCAAGGGTTGTTATGCCACTTCCGACTGTGTAAATAACTTTTTTACTCGATGTAAGCACCCCAAGCGCCATGGCAATCGCTCCAAAGATGAGCGCTTGCTGAATGTTGAACATACTGACACCTATAAAAGGCCCGGTAACATTTGCAACGTTATTGGCACCAAATGAATAAGCGGTATAAATACCAACTGAAAAGGAAAGCAACCGAACGAAAGTTCCTTTAACCTTTATAGATCTAAACCGATTGTAAAAAACAGAAACAGCTCTATGAGCTACGTAAGCTATCACAATTGAACCGAATGGCGCAATCGTTGACATTAGAATAACCTTCTCAACAACTCCCCATCGTATAGTATTATCGATGATTCCAATGCCAATCAGTGCACCAGCTATCCCTTGCGTCATGGAAACCGGGAGAGAGAACGCTGACATTACCAATATAACAATTGCCGTTCCAAGTGAAGCACTTATCGCTGTTATGTTTCCAGTAGTTGCAATAGAACTTATGGTCTTCATTCCAGCGCTTCCTCCTACAAGCGTTCCAAGAATTATGAAAATTGCCGCAAGTATCGTAGATGTCCTGTATTTTATAACCCCGGCAACAACTGGTGGCCCGAAAAGGGCTGACATGTTGTTGTATCCAAGAGTCCATCCCAGAAATATTGCTGGAAGCGCAAGCAAAAGCAAATAATGATTCATTCATGATTCCTCACATTCCACAGCTTTATCTCATCTTGAGTGGTGATCTTTATATTTTTTCTATCACCTTCAACCGGAAAAACTTCCAATCCGGCTTTTTCAAAAGCAGCAGCATCATCATAAAAGTACACATCGTAGAATCGCTTATAAAGAGCCTTTAATTCTCCGGCAATACATCCTTGGGGAGTTTGCATTCTGAAGATTCTGGATCTATCAAGTGTGACCAGCTTTCCGTTTTCTTCAATTCGAAGAGTATCATCACTCGGTATCACAGGCACAACGCATCTTTTTTCCGAAATTAAGCCTGCTACTCTTTCTATCAATTCACTTGAGAGCATGGGTCTTGCACCGTCGTGAATTAACACGTGCTCTTCGGCTGAAATAATATTCAGCGCGTTCATTACAGAATCTTGTCGTCTTTCTCCCCCAAAAGAGATCTTAATGTTACTGAAGGATGCCGTGAATTTCTCAAAGATGTTTCGCTCTTGCTTTCGAACAACCAATATTACTTCATCCACTCCCCAATCTTCAAAAGCCTCAAGTGAGTACATAAACAAAGGTTTACCATTTAATTTGTAGAGCGTCTTGTTCATCAACCCTTTTGAAAATCTTGATGATTTTCCGGCACACAATAGCACGGCACTTGTCATGGTTTGAGCTTTATCCTCCCAAAAAGTAATTTCCCAGCATTAGTCCTGAGTATATTTGTTATAACGATTTCCCGTTGCATCCCTACGAAATCTCCACCATCTTCGACAACTATCATTGTACCATCTTCAGTGAACCCTATTCCTTGTTCTTTATTTTTACCACGCCTAATTATATGAATCGAAACTCGTTGACCAGGCAACAGAGTAGGTTTAAGTAACTCAGCAAGATGATTCAGATTCAACACTTTAACGCCCTGAAGTTGAGCAACTTTTGTTAGATTGTAATCAAGAGTCACAATCTGACCACTAAACTTGCGTGCGAGATTTACGATTTCTTCATCTACTTTCCCATCCTCATATGTTATGGTATCATCTATTATAAGCTCAACATCTGGCATTTTTTTAATCTTATCTACGATTTCAAATCCCCTACGACCTTTTTCCTTTTTTTCGTCATCTGTACTATCAGCCAGTTTTTGAAGTTCTGCTAATACGAATTGAGGAACAATTATTTTGCTACTGAATAAACCTATATCAAAAAGGTCGAGTATTTTGTCTTCTAAAAGTGCAGAAGTGTCAAATATAAAACTACCGTAATTTGATGCACGCTTCCACATTAGAAGACGCGAAAGCTCAACTCTTTTAGCTATGAGGATTGCTCCAAAAAGTGCAATTAGAACAATTACAGATTTCCCGATTGTGATCGTTACAGAATTTTCACCGAGAAAATTCGTAATGATAAAACTGCCAGTTGATACGAAAATAGCAAAAGAAGCAAGCCCAACTGAAAATCCAATAGGTTCAATTTTTTTACTTTGAACATCGTTGGCCAAAAGGTAAAGTACAACACCAGCCGACGCTCCTATAACTCCTCCAGGTAGGATACCCATAAAAGGATGTAATTCGTAGCCCAAATAAAGCCCCAACAGTGTTGGTAATAAACTCAGCACCCATTTCATAAAACATTCCCCCTATTTTTTAAGCTTTTATCTAAGATTTGCCCGATTTCTCAAAGAAGTTATTCCGTTTATTATCGCCTTTGCTCGTTTCTCAGCAATTCCCTCGACCATCGTGAGTTCCTCAAAAGAAGCATTCAGCAATCCAGAAAGATTTTTGAATCTCTTTATCATATTTTTAGCCACGCTCATAGGTATTCTTGGAATGTTTCTAAGCAGTCTATAACCTCTAGGCTGCACCATAAATTCAAAAAGTTGTGCTTTCTGTTCTTCATAACCTAAAATATTAGCAATGGAATCAATGCCTCCCTTTCTGTTCATCAACAACTCAAAAACCTCTTCTGGTTCGTGATCTTCACCAATTGATTCCTCAGTTGCATAGTCCATTATCAGCAAATTCAAAATTTCTCTAACCTCGTAGAGAAGCTCTTCAAGATGCACTTTTGCAAGAGTTCCGGCATTTCCAAGCTCAGCCAAATAAAAGTTTAACTCTTTGGAAATTTGAAGCACAGTTATTCCTCTGTCAAGAACTTCGACAACGTCGAAAAGCGTGACACGGTTTTCTATCTCCATTATATCTATCGACGAAATTCCTTTGTCGAAATTGCTTCTATATCTCTCAACTGCCCTTAAACCTTGATTCATTTGCATGACAATAAACGAAACATCGCTTAGCATATGTTTCCAATTACCACGATACAAAGTTACCACTTTTCTTCGTTGAGAAATGCAAACCACTAATTTCCCCGTCTGAATTGCTAACCTTTCAGCAGTTTTGTGCCGTACACCCGTTTCGGTACTCGCTATTGTACTGTCAGGTACAACATGCACATTCGCGTACCATATCGTCTTTAGATCTTCCGAAACAACTATTGCACCATCCATTTTAGCTAGTTCATACAACTTATTGGGTGTAAATGGACAATTTAGTTCAAAGCCAATCTGAATGATTCCTTTTCTTACGTATTCTTTTGGATCCTGAACAAAAAATATGAGAGCTCCATTGTCTCCTCGCATTATATCGTCTATCGCATTTCTAAGAGGAGTTCCAGGAGAAACAAGTACAAGCATTTTCAGTATTTCTTCATAATCCATTTCATCCATCTCCAGAAAGAGCTTTGGCTATAGCTTCTCTTACAGTCCTAACTCCCATCACACCGTCTTCCTTAGACTGATAAGAGGCAATCACACGTTTCATTCCCATTCTTTTGGCTTCGGCAACTCGCATCCGTGTTTGCTGTACAGCTCTTACTCTCCCATCGAGCCCAACTTCTCCCACAAAAGCCGTTTTGGAAGGAAAGCAAATATTCTTTGTAGCTGAATATAAAGCTGCTATGACAGCAAGGTCCATACCTGGATCTGATATCTTTAATCCTCCTAACACGTTGAGGTACACATCACGATTTTCAAGGGAAACTCCAAGGTAATTCGAGACTAAAGCCGTTAACATAAGTAGTCTGGCATTCTCAAATCCTCTTGCTATTCTGATGGGGCTTGATTTGTGATTGGGAGTTGTTAAAGCTTGAACATTGATCATCAACGATCTTGAACCCTCAACAACTATTGAGATGGCGTTTCCGGCTTCTTCTGACTCTGTATCTGCGAAAATACGTGATGGATCTGAAATTTCTATCATACCATTTTCTCTCATTTCGTACACAGCTATCTCATCTGTAGGTCCAAATCTATTTTTGATTGCTCTGAGTATTCTTCTTCCAGATCGCGATTCACCTTCAAGATAAAGAACCGTGTCGACCATATGCTCGAGTACCATAGGACCCGCGATATTTCCACCTTTTGTTATATGACCGATCATGAAAACGGAGGCACTCGAAGATTTAGCGTATTCCACAAGTTTAACTGTACACTCACGCATTTGAGTTACGCTTCCAGTAAGAGCATTCATACCAGATGTGTGAACCGTTTGAATAGAGTCAAAAACTAAAGCAGTTGGTTCTCTTTTAATCGATGTAAGTACATCGTCAACACTCACGGTAGATGACAGAAAAAGCTTATCACGTTCTATGCCAAGCCTTTTAACTCTTGACAGCACTTGAGGCACAGATTCTTCTCCACTCACATAATACACATCCCCTTGTGTGGCAAGTGCACTGGCATATTCTAAAAGTAACGTTGATTTTCCCATTCCCGGACCACCAGCCACTAAAACCACACTTCCAGGAGTTAAGCCTCCTCCAAGCACACGATCCATTTCCCTCATAGATGTCGTTAAACGTTTCTGAACATCTATAGCCGCTGTGGAAGGTTTGAAATCGACTATTGAAGGGGCACCCTCCAGTGCCCCCTCAATTTCCATTACAGTATTCCATTCTCCACATTGTGGGCATCTGCCAAACCACTTATTTGATCTGTATCCACAGCTTGAACAAACGTAAGTTTTTCTATCCCTTACTCGTTTCACTGAGCACTACCTTGTTGTTTTTCTTCTTTTTCCTTCTAAAAGAGATCTTACCCCCGTTAACAGTAGCTATAATTGTATCACCATTTTCAAATTTATTTGAAAGAAGCTCTTCTGAGAGGGGATCTTCTATATCTTTCTGAATTTCACGTTTAAGGGGACGAGCACCATAAATAGGATCAAATCCCTTAGATATTAGTAACTCTTTCGCTTTTTTACCAATTACAAGTTTCAGATCACGCTCGGCAAGTCGTTTGCGAACATCGCTGAGTAATATATCTATGATTTTTCCAATATGCTCTTTGGTTAAGGAATGAAAAACGATAACCTCATCAAGTCTGTTAAGAAATTCAGGTCTAAATGTGCGCTTGACCTCATTCATGACTATGGATTTCATGGATTCGTATGAAGCTTCTTCATTTGTTTCTTCAACAAATCCCATAGCACGCTTTGTTTTATTTATAATCTCTCCTCCAAGATTAGAGGTCATAATCACGATCGTGTTTCTGAAATCAACAGTATGTCCCTGAGAATCTGTTAATCTACCATCATCAAGTATTTGAAGTAGTAGATTGAAAACATCAGGATGTGCTTTTTCTATTTCGTCCAATAGTATAACTGAAAATGGACGTCTTCTGATTTTTTCAGTTAGAGTTCCACCTTCCTCGTATCCAATATATCCCGGAGGTGCGCCGACAAGCCTGGAAACCGCAAAACGCTCCATATATTCAGACATGTCAATTCTTATAAGCGCATTTTCATTACCAAACAGGTACTCTGCAAGAGCTTTTGCAAGCTCGGTCTTTCCTACACCTGTTGGACCTAAAAACATAAAAGAACCCATTGGACGACGCGGATCTTTTAATCCAGAACGGGCACGCCGTATCGCTTTTGAAACAGCCTTTATAGCTTCTTCTTGGGCAACAATGCGTTTGTGCAATTCATCTTCAAGTTTCAGCAATTTCTGACTTTCGGTTTTCTCGATCTTTGTTAAGGGAATTCCAGTCCAATTGGAAACGGTTCTCGATATATCGTTGGCTCCTATCGTAATTATCTCTGTTTCACCTTTTTTCTTCCATCTGTTGTAGTTATCATTAAGTTTTTGTTGTAACTCACGTTCTTTCAATCTTACTTCAGCGGCTCGATCGTAATCTTGCCTTGCAACTGCCAATTCCTTTTCTTCTTGAATAGACTTTATTTGTTCCTCAAGTCTTTTGATTTCTTCAGGTATTACCAATTTTTTTAACCTCGCTCTGGCACCAGCCTCATCTATCACGTCTATTGCTTTATCCGGAAGATAATGATCGGTTATATAACGCTGTGATAGTCGAACAGCCAATTCAAGAGCATCCTCGGTATATTTAACCCCATGATGAACTTCATACTTGGATTTTAGCCCTTCAAGTATCTCAAGCGTTTGTTCAGTTGTAGGTTCATTCACAAGTATTTTTTGGAATCTTCGTTCAAGTGCTCCGTCTTTTTCTATGTACTGCCTGTATTCATCTGGAGTGGTTGAACCTATTATCTGTATTTCTCCCCTTGACAAAGGCGGCTTGAGTATATTTGCCGCATCGACTGCACCTTCGGCAGCTCCAGCACCAACAATAGTATGCACCTCGTCTATAAAAAGGATTATATTTTTGTCATCTTTAACTGTGTTAATAACCTTTTTCAACCTTTTTTCAAACTCACCACGATATTTGGTGCCAGCTATGAGAGCAGCTATATCCAATGAGAATATAACCTTTCCTTTCAAAAGTTCAGGAACGTCACCTGCTGCAATTTTTTGAGCCAACCCTTCAACAATAGCCGTTTTCCCAACACCGGGTTCACCTATCAAGGCAGGATTGTTTTTCTTACGTCTCGATAAAATTTGCATTATTCTTTCTATCTCGCGTTCACGACCAATTACAGGGTCTAATTTTGCTTTTCTTGCTTCTTCAGTTAAATCCACTCCAAGTCCCTCTAACGTCTTAACAGTTCTGGGTGTTTCGTGGCTTCGCTTACCAAAACTCTCATCCTCGTATTCTCTCCCTCTTGAGAAGCCACCGATTTCATCTATAAGCTCTCTCCTCATTTCTGCAAGGTCTATGCCAAACTTTCTCAGAATGTGTGCCGCAACTCCCTCGCCTTCTCGCAACATAGCAAGGAGTATATGCTCTGTAGATATGTAATTTTGCTTAAGTATTTGTGCTTCTTCATAAGCTAACTCTATAATTTTCCTTGCTCTTGGGGTCATTTGAGGAGAAGAAAAGTTTTCTCTTGGTATCCCAGCTCCTACAACGGCTATGACCTCTTGCCTAAGCGACGAATAATCTACGCCATGCTCACGAAGTGCGTTGTAAGCTTCTCCGTTGGCGGATTTCATGATCCCCAAAAGCAGGTGTTCGGTTCCAACATAAGAATGACCAAGGGATCTGGCTTCATCCTGAGCATTTACAAAAACTTGAGCTGCCCGTTTTGAAAATTTGTTAAACATGATCAACCACCTCTTTTAGACTCTTAACAGATGCAAATACATTGCTGACAAATACAACAAATTCACCATAACATGAATCGTCGCTGGAACTGTTAGAGTCCTTCTCTTATAGTATAGCAAATTTAGAATCATTCCGAGAACAAAACTTTTCATCCAGTCCTCAAAAGGATGCACAACGGCAAAAGCTGCTGAAGCCATAACTATGGAAAATTCCGCCGAAAATACCCTTTCAAGATAACTGTACAAAGCACCTCTAAAAATGACCTCTTCCGCCACTGGAAAAAACAATCCCATGCTTATGACTCCTAAAAGTGGTCCGGGGTTTATCAATAATCTTCCAAAAATCGGTCTCCCGCTCCAAATATAGGAAGTTAAAAATGTCATGGGTAAATATATCCCCAAAACAGCGGGAAACATTATTATACTCCACACCAAATCGGGCCCAAATGTGGACATTTTGAACCACGATCCTATGCCGTATCCTTTCGATTTTAACACGATGTGAAAACACCAAACTATATATATCGAAAAGAAGATCAAAGCTAAGGCAGAGATCTGCAGAGAAAGCATCTTTAGAGCATCAAGCACAAAAACCACCGCTAAAAAAGGCAACAAAGCGGCTATCACGTTTAAAAAATCTTTAAAATCTATATGAAATTCCACGTCTTTACCCACAATTGAAAGTATTATACACCATCCTTAGGGTTATCTTCTGTTTTTGTTGTAATCATCGTAGCTGATATCTGGCCTTTCGTTTTTAAGCATTTTTTTCCACATGCCGAGAAACATTTTAGTCGTTTTCAAAAGTCCACCCTTTTTGAACCTTCTTGAGGAAGTCATAACGGCTTTCATTCTGAGTTTAACTTTCCCCAAGTTTTTTAAGCGTTTTCCAAGTTCTATATCCGGGCTTCCCCATTTCCAATTTTCATCGTATCCGCCTATCTTCTCGTACGCATCCCTTCTGAACAAAAAATTGAATCCAGCTGTATTGTCAAGCCCAAAGAATTTCGAAACAATTAAAAATGATGAATAGGCGATTAAACTAATGAAAGACATAAACAATCCCGTGTCGTGGAATTTTGCACTACCGTATGTTGCCACAACACGTTCGTCTCTAAAAGACTTCATCATGCTTTCAAGCCATTTAGAGGGATAAATCGAATCCGCATCACATATGGTGACGATTTCACCGTCCGTTTCACTCACACCTCGTTTTACCGCAAATATGTACCCCTGTTTCGTTTCGGTAATGGTACGAACGTAATCTGATGCGATCTTCTTTGTCTTATCCTTGCTGTTGTTATCCACCACAAGAATCTCGTAATTGCCGTACGTTTGTTTTAAAAGACTTTTTATGGTCCTTTCAATGGTTTCTTCTTCATTGTACGCAGGTATTACAATAGATACCTTCAAATTTACTTTTTTATTCATCAAATTCCCTCGTTTCACGAAAACAAAATTTCAAAACACCTATGAAATATGATAACATAACGGCGGCAAAACACGAACAGGTTTTTATTTCAAACATATTCTTGAGGAGAAGAGGTTTGAAAAATGAGTGCTATTTCTAAAAAGTTTCTTGCAATAGTTTCGATTGCTATATCCTTAATCTTGGTCATCTTAATCTCTTTTTTCTCTTTAAAAGTTCCACTCTATTTTTCATTAGCAATTTTGGTAGTCCCTATTTTCTCTATTTTAAAAGTATTAAGAGCTCCAAGGAAATACGAAGGAGAATTTGATGGAAAAGTTTCTATAGTTATAGCTGCAAAAAATGAAGAAATCGTTATAGAAAAAACTATCAGAGAAGCGGAAAAGATGGATTATGAGAATTTTGAAATTGTAGTTATTGATGATGGTTCTACTGATTCAACTGCCGAAAAACTGAACCGTCTCAAATTAGAATACAAAAATCTCAGAGTATTACATGTACCTGTTGAAAGTGAAATCCACGGAAAGGCTGCAGCATTAAATAGAGCTTTCACAATTGTAAGCGGCGACGTTGTCCTTATAATAGATGCTGATGTGTTGCTAAATAAGGATTTTTTAAAAGAGGCAACTCGGCCATTTGAAAATCCAGATATAGGAGCTGTTCAAACTGGAATAAGGGGCTATAACATCGTGAATTTCATCTCGTTCTTAGGTGATGCTGATTTGGCTTTTACCAACATTCTTATGGAGTATTTATTAAATCCTAGATCTTTCGGCACTGGTTTTCTTATACGACGATCTGTAATAGAAAAAATCCTTCCTTTGAAAGAAACTACGATTAGCGAGGATGCTCAAATTTCTCTTGCCATTCGGGGTCTTGGAATGAGAAGCGTTTTCCATCCTCTTGTGGTATCCTCTCAAAGTGTGCCAGTAAAATTTCTTCCGCTTTTCAAACAAAGAAAACGTTGGTTTTTAGGAGCACTAACTGAGATGATCGAGAACAATAAATTGCTCTTTCTTTTGTCAATTTTCGGCACATTCCTTGCTGATGCGGCATTTGCTTTACTCCCATTTAAGCCTTTTTCTCCATTAGCGACATTGCTTTTATCCTTATTTTTCTCATCGCTTTTGATTACAACGATCAATTTCAAAAGATTTAACATTAAAAATCCTTTTTTTACCTGGTTTGGGACTTGTTTGTCTTACGTTTTCGATCTTGTCGTGCTGAGCTTGTCAGCATTCCAAGTGCCATTTTCAATTAACAAGAAACTCAAATGGTATAAAACCCCAAGGGAGGGCGTGAAATGAAAAAAATCGCTCTAATTTACGGAACGAGGCCAGAAGCAATAAAAATGGCTCCCATTTATTTAGCGTTGAGAGACTCAAAGAATTTTGAGCCCATTATAATCATTACAGCACAACATCGAGAAATGCTCGACCAAGTAAACAGATTTTTCAATATAGAAGTCGGTTACGATTTAAATGTTATGACGGAGAGACAAAGTCTTTCCGCTCTTACTTCCAAAATAATCAGTAGACTTGATGAAGTTCTTTCAAAAGAAAGAATAGACTTCACATTAGTTCAAGGAGACACGACTTCAACATTTGCAGGAGCTCTTAGTTCTTTTTACCATCATGTGCCAGTTGGGCACGTCGAAGCGGGGCTAAGAACTTATGATATGAATAATCCTTTTCCAGAAGAAGCAAATAGAAAATTAACAGCAACATTGGCAAATTTTCACTTTGCTCCAACCCAGAGGGCACGAAGGAATTTGATAAAAGAAAATATACCTAGTGACATTGTAGAAGTCACAGGAAATACTGTTGTAGATGCGCTGAAATGGATTATTGCTAACAAACGAAAAAGCTTAGAGCGCGAAATCAAAAAATTCTCGTTGTCTAAGCAAGACAAGTTCATTCTCTTAACAATGCACAGACGCGAAAACTGGGGAGTTCCTATGCAAAACGCTTTAAGAGGATTAAAAAGAATCTTAAAAATTCACCCAGAATACAAAATTATTTTCCCCGTTCATCTGAATCCTACAGTAAAAGAGATAGCCTTCAATGAATTGGGAAAAGATGCAAACACAATTTTAACAGCACCTGTATCGTACATAACTCTTGTTTCTCTTTTAGAGAAGTGCGATTTTGTCCTCACAGACTCTGGTGGTATTCAAGAAGAAGCTCCAGTTTTTGGAAAACCTTGTCTTGTCTTGAGAAAAACAACTGAAAGGCCAGAAGCTGTCGAGGCTGGAGTGTCAAAGATCATCGGAACTGACACGAAAGTTGTATTCGAAAATACCTTAAAACTCATCGAAGACAGAGAAGAATACCAGAAAATGTCACACGCTATAAGTCCTTTTGGCGACGGACACGCAAGCGAAAAAATATTGAATATTTTAGAGCAATTGTAAAAAAATCACATCAGAGCTCCTCTCATAGCTTTTGGAAGTCTGCGCATGGCTTCCGAAAATCCGTAACACATTATGATCCCCATCAATCCACCCAAAAAGTTTAAGCTAAGGTAGCCTTCATTCAAAAAATTCTTGTTGAATAACACAACGATTCCAAGAATACTCATGAGTATCACGCCATGGCTTAAATAAATCCCAAACGAATTTTTTCCAAGCGCTGAAAAAGTTTTTGATACCAATTTCAAACTTTCAGGCATTTTATAACTCACCCACAAAAGCACTTTTATCGCAAAGAAATAAAACACATACACACCTGGTCCCAATATTAGATAAGACTCCCAATCTTGATTCAACTTTGGAACGGTTACCATCTCAAATGCTGAAAATGAATAAGCCACAAAAAAACCAACAATTGTCCAAAAAGAAGGTAATTTTCTCCAAAAAATCTTTTCGGATTTAGCTACGTACATTCCCCATACATAGAAAAATATCCATGCAAATGGATTTCTGTATGTTATTAACGAATGAATGTACTCTTTTCCAAAGTATTGAGGAACAAAATACATTCCCATGACAAAGAAGCCAACAATGAATAATACAGGCAGAAGATTTTTAAAAGTTTTCTCTTTAAGGTTTGAAAGCCAGGGTGTTAACACATAGAACAACAACAACAAAACGATGTAGTAAAACGGCAGAAAAGCCTCACCAAATAAGTATTTCTTTATAACATCCACAAGTTCAAAATGATAAGGAATTCCAATGATTTGACCAAACAATGCTTGAAGTATCAAATAAATAGTTGACCACATTAAATATGGTGGCAAAATGAGTTTGAATTTTGACATTTCAAAACTACTGAAATTCTTTCGCTTCATGTAGCTTTTATACCCAAGAAACCCCGAAATAAAAAAGAAAATCGCGATCGCTGGCGCAAGGAATGTTGCGAGAATCATCAACAAATTTTGAGAAACCACGGGGAACTTATTAAAGTTGAAAAACGTGGCATGAGCAAAAACCACTACGGATATCGCAAATCCTTTGAGGATATCAAATTCTCGAATTCTCATCTTTCCATGAATCTTTTTATGACTTCTTCTAAATCATCATCGAAAATTTTAACATCATCGATGCTAAAATTACATTTTGTGATGGCTTCAAGCATTTCATACCCAAGAGTTATATACTCAATTCCCGAGTCTATCAAATAAGAGAGTTGTTCAATTGTCTTCACACTTGCAGCAAGTACTTTAGTTCTCGTATTTGATAGCACGTTCAGTATCGAAACAATATTTTCCTTTGTGTTAAACCCACGCTTTTCCATCCTACTAACATAAATGGCTACATAGTCAACACCAATGGATGACCACATGGCTGCTTGAGACGTGGTGTAAACCGCTGTTGCGCAAACAGAATATCCCATGTTCATGATGTTATTAGCTGCTTTTATTCCACTGGGAACAGATGGAATCTTGATCACAAGCTTTGAACTGTCAAGCCTTTCCATTTCTTTTAACATGTGTTCGTAATTTTGAGAGGGTACTTGAACAAACACTTCTCCATCGCACATTTTCATAAGTTTTGAATAAAATTCGTACAAGTTTTTGAACTCTTTCCATATTTCGGCGCGTTTCAACAAAGTGGGATTGGTTGTTATTCCTTGAACATATCCAAGAGATATTGCTCTTTCTATTTCTTCCGTTTTCGCAGAATCAATGTAAAAATTCATATCCGCCTCCTTACTATTCGGACCATTTTATCGAAAAATCCTCAGAGCGTAGCCATTTAGAATAATCATCTCTTACATCATTTAATGGTTTAAAAAGATCTGAAGAGCTTTTCAAATTCCTCAAATCTTCAAACTTCCAACGTTTAGCTCCGATGCCACTCATTAAAAAAGCGCCGTATGCAGTCATTTCATGAAAATGCGGTCTTTCTACTAAAACATTCGTTGCGTCCGCAAGTATCTGAACGAGTAAGGAATTTTGGGCACCTCCACCATCCACACTTATTTTCGAAATCAACAAGCCGTTTTCTCTGAAAGCATCGATCACTTCGGCAACAGAAAAAGCCATAGAATCAATAACAGATCTGACGAGGTGAGCACGTGTGTGAAAAGCACTTAATCCCACAAACAAACCTCGTGCGCGTGGAATCCAACGTGGTGCACCAAGACCATCAAGCGCAGGCACAAAAAAAAGTCCTTCACTTGACGAAATGGATCTTGCGAGAGATTCTATCTCATCATCACTTTGAATGATATTCACCCTTTTAAGCCAGTTTATGCTTTCTCCACTTGAAAGTATCGAACCTTCTAAAGCATAATCTACTTCACCACTTATGTTCCAAGCTATAGTTTTAAGAAGCCCCGTACTCGGGGGTTTTTTGAACTTCCCAGCATTTGCAAGAACAAATGCTCCTGTTCCATAAGTACATTTCACCTGTCCAGGTGAAATGCACTTATTTCCAAGAAGAGCTGATTGTTGATCTCCAACTATTGCAAGTATTTCGCCATATTTGGAACTTCCGAAATCGTGATTTGAAAAATTCACCTCGGGTAACGATTCGAATGGAACCCCAAAGATTTCAAGCAGTTCTTCATCCCAGGCGAAATCCGAAATGTTGAAAAGCATCATCCTCGATGCATTTGAAGGTTCCGTAAGATGATTTCCAGTAAGTTTCCACACGAGGTAAGAATCAATTGTTCCAAATTTCACCCTATGTTTTTTCAAGCCTTCCGCAATTACAGGAACATTATCGATCATCCACTTTATTTTGGATGCTGAAAAATATGGATCTAAAACGAGCCCTGTTTTATAACGAATGGCATCTTCATAACCCTTGGCCCTCAAATCTTCACACAGTGTTTGGCCACGCTTATCTCTCCAAACTATTGCGTTGTACAGTGTTTCACCAGTTTTTGGATCCCAAGCAACTACTGTCTCACGCTGATTCGTGACCCCCAAAATTTTAGGCATACATCTACATTTTTTAATGGCCTCTTGGATTGCTTCCACACTTTTAGTATATATTTCCTCTGCTGATTGTTCAACCCAACCTGGTTTTGGATACAACGTTTTTAGAGGACGTCTGGCACTTGAAATGACTATTCCATCCTCGTTAAAAACCATCGCACGTGTACTTGTTGTTCCTTCATCTACAATAACTGTATACTCAGACAATTCTATCGCTCCCTTGTGTATTTCTCACATATGCCATTATTGCACTCAACATTTTTCAGCTCGCATAATATCATCCTGCCCACAGGATTCTTTATGCCACCAATATGATAAGCTACATGCATGTGCAAACACTTGATATGTTCGAAATCCTCAATACCTCCCATTCCGCATTTGGATAATCTTTTGAGTACAGAATTTGGAGCATTTTGGGCGAGTTCCACTGCTTTCTCTTTGGATTTTAAATGGGCCTCTACATACTCAGCATACAACTTCGGCGACTTTGAAAGAAGACCTTCAAACCTCGCGACACCACCATTTGATTCTAATCTCGAGACCTGATACCTCAAATACGGACACGTGAGCCAATATATCGTTGGAAAAGGTTTTCCCTCCAAAACGGGAGAAGATTCGATAACAACGGGAAATCCATATGAGCATCGACGTGCAATTTGTATAATGTTCTTTGGAGTCCTCCCTAATTGATGGGACACAATCTTTATGTCTTCTTCAGAGAGAGAAAAGTTCGTTGACAACATTTTTTCACCTTCATACCTCTTTGTTTAGTTCTATTCGAGATAGTGAGAATAAATCCATACTTGATGAAATAAATTTTAGTCTATAACGATTATAGTGAAATTTCGTACCTTTTTCAATGAGTTTCACTATTCAACTTGACTTGCACAATTGAGAATTTACATTTTTTCTTCTTGAGCAAAACTGTAATAACCGTTGGAAGCTACTATAACGTGATCTAACAATTTTATTCCCATGATTTTTCCCGCCTCTTTCACACGTTTGGTCACTTCGAAATCGTCTCCACTGGGTTTTGGACTTCCAGATGGATGATTGTGAACAAGGACAATACCAGATGCTGGATATCTCACTGCCACGCTAAATATTTCACGCGGATGAATCAACGAAGCTGTGGCTATGCCAACTGTGATATCTCGGATCGCTATCATTCCCAATTGAGAATCCAACACTATTACCCTAACGGTTTCAACATTTAGCAACGTCATGTCTTCACATAGATTATAAACATCTTCCGCGGATTTGATAGTCTTTTTCTCTCTTAAAGATTCGTTCCACATCCTATAACCGATTTCAAGTGCTGCTTGTATCGTAAGAGCCTTTGCAGTTCCAACACCTTTAATTTCCGAAAGGTCTCCAACACCCGCGCGCTGCATTTCTAACAGAGAATTTCCAAACTTTTTTAGTACTGATTTGGAAACCTCAACAACGTTTTTACCTTTTCTACCAGTTCTCAATAATATTGAAATCAATTCTGCGTTGCTTAATGATTTGATCCCATAATTGATCGCTCGCTCTCTCGGCTTTTCCATCTTTGCCTCACAAGAAAAGACAAGCGTCGCCAAAAGAGAAAAATCTGTAGCTTGATTCTAACGCCTTTTTGTACGCCTTCATAACGAGTTCCCTGCCGGCAAACGCAGAAACGAGAACTAAAAGAGAAGATTTTGGTATGTGAAAATTCGTAATTAACGCATCTACAATTTGGAATTTGTAAGGTGGATAGATGTACAGGTCAGTATATCCCGAAAGTTTCCCGGTTTTCGCCCAAGATTCCAGTGTCCTAACAACAGTGGTTCCAACGGCAAAAACTTTTCCGCTTCTGCTTTTGATTTCTTTTGCTACTTTCTCATCTATCCGATAAAATTCTGTATGCATCTTGTGTTTCTCCACTTCTTCCACTTTTATCGGTTTAAAAGTGTCAAGTCCCACATCAAGAGAAACTTTTAAAATTTTTACTCCCATGTTCTCTATTTTTTCAAGAAGCTCCGATGTAAAGTGAAGGCCAGCTGTTGGAGCAGCAACTGATCCTGGAACATTAGCATATACAGTTTGATAATCATCTGGATCGTCAATTGGTTTAGTTATATAAGGTGGAAGTGGAATCTTTCCTATCTTTTCAAGTTCATCATCATCTACATCAAATTCGAAATACCTTGTTCCATCCTTTAAGTGGCGTATACATTTGCCTTTTGCATTATTATTAAATATTACTTCTGTTCCCTCTTTTACTTTTGATCCTGGGCGTACAAGTGTATGCCATGTGCAAGGTCCTATTTTCCTCAGGAGAAAAACTTCAATGCGTGCCCCTGTTGGTTTTTTTCCGAAGAGTCTTGCACGTATGACTTTCGTTTCGTTCACAACTAAAAGATCCCCAGAACTTAAATAATTTGAAATCTCATAAAAAATTCTGTCTTCTATATTTCCCGTACTTCTGTGGATTACCATAAGTTTTGCATGATCTCTTGGATAAATAGGTGTTTGAGCTATCGCTTTTCTTGGAAATTCATAATCAAAATTTTCAAGTTTCAAAATATTATCCTCCATACTCCTTAATTCTAAGCAACCAACAACTGTGCTAAAATATACCATAGAAATTATAACATTTGCGATCGGAGGATAATATTTTGGCTTTAAATACTCCCGAGAATCTTGAAGACATGGTAATATATGAAGTCTTTGCAAGAGCTTACGGTGGATTCAGCGCCGTTGAAGAGGATTTGGAAAGAATAAAGAAACTTGGCGTAAATACCGTATGGTTCATGCCGATACATCCAGCTGGAAAAATTAACGCCAAGGGAACTCTTGGTTCTCCGTATGCCATACGCGATTATCGCGCAGTAGATCCTCATCTTGGGACTGATGAAGATTTCAAACATTTGGTATCAAGTGCACATTCCATTGGTTTGAAAGTGATGATGGATGTAGTTTTCAATCACATGGCTGTTGATTCAGTCCTAATAAACGAGCACCCAGAATGGTTTTTGCATGATGAAAATGGGCCAAGCCGCAAAGTTAAAGATTGGACAGACGTGGTGGACTTTGATTTTTCCAACTTTGAACTTATGGAATATCTTGTCGATACATTAAAATTCTGGATCAGGAAATTCGACGTAGATGGATTTAGATGCGATGTCGCAGGACTTATACCAATAACTTTTTGGCACAGAGCTCGAGCTGAAGTTTCTGAACTTAAAAAACTTATATGGCTCTCGGAATCGAAGGAACCATATATGTACCAGGCATTTGACCTTACTTATGATTATGACGGATATGATATATTGAAAGCACACTTTAATGGCAAAGGCTCATTAAATGATTATTCAATGCACTTTGAGTATCAAAAACAGGTTTTCAACGGCAATGTGAAACTCAGATTCCTTGAAAATCATGATCAAGAAAGAATTGCTCACTACGTCTCGACAGATAAGTTACAAGCTTGGACAACATTCTTGGCAGTACAAAAAGGGGCGTTGTTGCTATACAACGGTCAAGAATTTGCACTTAGCGATAAACCAGATATTTTTAATGAATACAGATTTGACTTTTCGAAAGGTGATACAAATTTTGAGATTTTTATGAAAGAGTTGCTAACCTTAAGAAACCAAACCGAAGTAATGAGATACGGACAAATGCACATAATTAAGAACAGTGTACCGAATGAAGCGATCGCTGTCTTCAGAAAAATGGCCAATTCCATTTTGCTTTACATTGGAAATCTTGAGGGAGAGCCTCAAAAGATCACTCTGGAATTTGAGCGGAAATTCTCTGACACTTACATTCATGCTTTTGATCATGTCAAAAACAAACCTCATACATTCTACATAAACAAAGACGGAAAAGTTACATTTGATGTCAACGATTATTTGTTATTATCGAGTGTGACTGAAAATGAATAACATGAATTTTTTTGAAAAAGAGAAAGGCTTCCTGAAGTATCAAAAAGACAATTGTTGGGGTGGATATAAAGTTGACTTTGATAGGCGCATTGCTTATATATATCCCTCCATCGCGTCTCCTGTCAATCTCGGCGTATCGTTTGTAACCATAGAACAGAGGGGTGAAAAAGCTTCTGCTCTCAAAATAAGGGAAGCTTTTCACTCGCGCAAGAGCAAAATAATCAGGAGAATGAAAGATATGGGGAAACGTGGCATAAAATCCCTTTTTACAAAAGGAATACGTTGGGCTATTGACACAGCTTTCGGAATAGAAGAAGATATGAAAGTTACAGAATTTTCCGGAGTTTTCTCTTTTTCTGATCCTACAGTTATAAGCTATGAAGCTTTTGAAGTAGCCAAAAATGTCATGATGGATTTTTCTGACTTCGAAATAAAATTTTGGAGAGTGGATTTGGATAAAAGAAGAACATTTTTAAAAAACGGTGATATGGCTGTCACCATACTCGGAGGTGCGGGAGGTTTTTCGGACGCTGTTGTCAATGAAATGAAAAAAGTAAAATATTGCTCTGACGAAGGACGAACAACTTACAGTGCTTTGGCATGCGTGGCAAATTATGCATGGGCGCGAAGACAAATTGTAAAGGGGATAATAGAGATGTCCGTGTTTGATACATTCGGAAAGAGCGTTAGAACAAGAAAAATATGCGATATGAGTCTAAACATTATTTACGACAATGGGCAATCTTTAACACATAGAAAAAATGCTGTTGGAAAGTTCTCAACTTGTTTGTGTAAATTCAAAGATGAGTTTGTCATTGTGGATAATGACAGTAAGATAGGTAGGATAGTGTTGATCGATGAGTGACTTCCTCCGTGCTCTTCTCAACGAACTGAGAATTGTTTACAGATCAAAGATGATGATCGTCATGACATTGATCATACCAATTGTTACAATGATCATCATGGGCCTGATCTTCCCTAATGTATCGAATATGAAGAATTACAAAATAGCGGTTTACAATGAAGATAAAGGAGTATATTCCAATCTTGCCATGTCCCTGGTGTATGCCATGATCAGAGGGCAAACACTCGTAAGAGTAAAAAGCAAGAAGGAAATGGACACCCTTCTCAATAATGGTACTTATGATGGTGCAATTTTGGTGCCAAAGGGATTCTCAAAAGCCGTTGAGGAAGGTAGAAAGTTTGATCTGGTTTTCATTCCATCCACTGTTAACATCCAAACATCTGTGATCATATACAACACCTTCAAAACTCTTTTGTCCGAAATAGGAAATGCTGTGGTTGTTCGCAACATTTTAGAATTGTATAGAAATCCAAAAAATCGCGTTGCAATATCTATACCAAAGCTCACGATATTAGGATCTACCGATAAAAAAATGAACTACGTGAGTTTCATGATACCTGGTTTTGCTGTACTAATTGCTTTGGCAAGTGTTTCCATAACACTTTCAACTTCGGTTTCTTATGAAAAAGAGCATGGTGTACTTAAGGGAATTCTAATCAGCAGTGTAAACAGACCATTGCATACTCTTGGAAAGATCACAGCACATACATTAGATGGAACATTGAAAGGACTGTTAGCACTAATAGGTGCTCAAATTTTCTTTTCTAGCGGGTTGGGAACTCCTTTCCGATCCATCTTTATACTCTTGATTGGAGCATTCGCATTCGCAGGTATAGGAATGACCATATCAGCGATTTCACCTAATCAGCGTCTCTCCAATATATTGAGCGTTGGCTACGTCTTTCCGTCTATATTTGTGAGTGGGCTCTTCGTACCCATTCATCAAATGCCAAAAATCGCACAGATCATTTCGAAAGCTTTTCCAATAACCTTTATGGCAGACGCCATGCAACGAATGAATATACTTAATTACTCAATATCCGACGTTTTTCTTGGGGACGTATTCCCTTTAATTCTATATTCAGCGATCTTCGTAACACTTGCCGTATTTATTTTCTCAAATATCGAAAAAATTCAGGAGGTAGGCTAAAAGATGGTTTTGAAATGTTTGCCAGAACTCGTCGAAGAAATCTGGGGTAACGAGTCTTTGGCGCGTGTTTACAACAGCAGTGGCAAAATAGGTGAAGTGTGGCTATGTTCCAACTACCATGGGCATGAAACAAGACTCATAGACAAATATGACAGGGAATTTAAGTGGTCAGACGTGAATAAGCAATGGGGAGTCGAACGATTTCCATTTCTTGTCAAGCACATTCATTCTGCCAGTTGGCTTTCTGTGCAAGTGCATCCAAATAATAAATTTGCTCAAGAAGTTGGAGAACCGTGGGGAAAACCAGAAATGTGGTATTTTATCAAAGGTGGCAAGATTATAAACGGTCTCAACCCAGGAGCACTTGAAAGGCTGAAAAGTGGCGATAGAGATTGGGAATCTCTTTTACATTTTACTACGGTAAAAGCTGGAGAAGCAATGTACATCTCACCTGGAACTGTTCACGCAATGGGGCCCGGCATAGAAGTTTATGAATTTCAGCTCACATCTGACATGACCTACAGATTTTATGACTGGGGAAGAAAAAGAAAAATACATTTTGAAGAGGCTTTAAAAGTGGCACGCGAGATAATTGCTGAACCATTCGTTCTTGAAAAATTTTCATCTCCATATTTCACAGTTCGTATGACGAAAGTCGATAACATTCTTAACACCAAAAAAAATGTGGTTTATCTTGCTGAAACTGGCGAGTTTGCTGGTGAAAGATTCGATGTACCTACAGCATTTGTGAGCATCAACAATGAAGAATTGCGCATCAAGGGAAGGGTTTTCGAAATGGAGGTGTCATGTTGAACGTAAAGGAAGCGGCTTTTTCAGCACTTGAAAATGTTCTAAACAACACGTTGGAAAGGGCATCTGATTTTTTTCAATCTAAGAGATCCAACTTTGAAAATATTGTTCTCCCCAAAATGGTAGAGATGGAAGTTATCGAGAAAGGCAGCGGAACAGTTAAAACTGTTTCCCTTTATAGGGACATAATGGTACAAGACGAATACAAAATAGACAAGGTTAAAATCGTTCGAGAAGTTGGGGTAGTTTTGACTTCTAAGATGGAACTTGCACGATTAGAGATTCTACACGTTTTTTACGAGAACGAGGAAAATGAAAGAGCTTATCTCTCAGAAGTGGGATTGGGAGATATCCCAATGCTTGCTCTGTTTATTGGTAGTCTTGAGATAGATATCAAAGATGTTGGGAACACTGATAACACTCGAGAAAAATGACATCATACTTTCTCGTGGCACTTTCTAAATATCCAATTCCGCCACTTGTCTATGCTTCAAAAGAACCATTGAAAAATGGTTCAAGAGTGATTGTACCAGTTAGAAATTCAAAACGTGTAGGCTATATAGTTGGTTCAGCACCTAAGCCTTCATTTAAAACTCGAGAAATACTGGAAATAATTGACAAAGAACCCATAATAAGCGAAAACATGCTGCTTCTTGCTCGTGAAATGTCTGAAAAATACGCTTCCCCAATCGGTGAGATACTTGACTTATCTTTTCCACCTTCAAGATTAAAAGGATCCAGAACGAAAAAAAAGAGCGACAAGTATATCACATTAAAAGCCTCGATATCAGATATTTTAAAATTCCGACTTGGACCAAGAGAATCGGAACTCATCGAAATACTTTTGGAATCTAACATGATTGAGTATTCAACCGTTTTAAAAAAAATCCCCCGTTCGACCATTCAATCTCTCATCAGGAAGAGATTTATAGAAATTGTAGAATTTGAAGGCGAATTGCCACCTACGAAAAGAGTTAGTTTGAATGAAAATCAAAAAGAGGTTGTAAAAGAGATATTGACAAATAGTAAGCGTCCTCACTTGATATATGGTGTTACTGGTTCAGGAAAGACAGAGGTGTACTTTGAAATAGCAGATAAAGTTCTAAGCTCCGGAAAAAAAGTTTTATTTCTCGTTCCGGAAATATCCCTGACACCTCAACTTTTGATCCGAACCAACGCGAGATTTCCCCATTACACAATTGGTATTTATCATAGCTCATTGGGTGCTTCAAGAAAAAGGGAATGGGACAGAGCCGTTGATGGAAAAACCGACATACTTCTTGGAACACGAAGTGCCATTTGGGTACCAATCAAGGATCTTGGACTCATCGTCGTAGATGAAGAACAAGATGAATCATACAAACAATACGCCATGCGCCCTTACTACAACGCTGTTGATGTGGCTCGAAGGCGGGCTGAAATAGAGGGAGCGATTTTTGTCCTTTCTTCAGCGACACCACGTGTAGAAACTTATTATTCTGCTCACAAAGGCAAAATTATGTTACACGAAATGCGATCACGACCGTTTGGAAAAATGCCAGAAATATTTATTATAGATATGCGCCACCGTAAAGGTGAAATATTATCAAGTGAACTCATAAAGGAAATGGATAAAGTAGCACGTGATGAAAATCAAACATTCCTTTTTGTTCCAAAAAAGGGGTTTTCTACGCGAGTTCAATGTTTGGAATGTGGATACATATTCAGTTGCCCAAATTGTGATGTTGCGCTTACTTATCACAAAAATCAGAGAATGTTAAAATGCCATTATTGCGGTCACACTGAACCTCTTCCGAATAGGTGCCCAATTTGTGGATCCGAAAACGTGATGCGTGGTGGTGTTGGGACAGAAAGAGTGGAATTCGAAGTTAGCAAGATCTTTCCAGGCCTTAGAGTTAAAAGAATAGATAGAGAAGAGATAAACGACATTGCGTCTCTTGAAAAGGTACTTAAAGAAATTTCTCAGATGAAAGTGGATATAGTTGTAGGAACAAAGATGATAACAAAAGGTCTGGACTTTCCGCGGGTTGCGCTTGTTGGTATGGTAGATGCCGATCATACTCTGGCAATGCCCGATTTTCGTGCTACGGAACGCACTTTTCAACTCATCTCTCAAATGTCTGGGCGTGCGGGAAGGGGAGTTATAGGACGTGTAATAGTCCAGAGCAGAGAACCAAACAATCCGGCTCTGCGCTCAATCGTCAATAATAATGCAGATGACTTTTACAGCTCCGAAATAGAGAGAAGAAAAGCTCTTGGATATCCTCCGTTTAAAGAACTTATTTTGCTAACATCTATTGGAAAAACGCCAAGCATAGCAAAAGAACGAATCGAAACAGTGAAGAGAAAGTTAGAAGAAGGTCCCTTTGAGATTCTTGGACCTGTCGAGTCGCCAATTTTCAAACTCATGTCAGTTTACCGCTATCAAATCCTCTTAAAATGCGACGATCTCATCAAAAGTGTTGAATTTTTGACGAAACATTTGACTCAAACGATCTTGGGATTCGATCCAACTATCACTTTGAAGATTGATGTCCAGCCGTACTCAACCTTTTGAATGGTATAATACGAAGGAATATTTCAAAAACAAGGAGGAGGAAACAATGAGAACTCATCCGCTGATATCTCAAGCAAAAGAGAAAATGGAAAAATCAATTGAGGCGATTAAAAATGAGCTCAATCACTTGAGAACAGGAAGACCCTCTGCTGCGCTCCTTGAAGAGATAAAAGTAGATTACTATGGCACACCCACCCCCGTTTCGCAGTTGTCCACCGTATCTGTGAGCGAATCAAGAACTTTGGTGGTAAAACCCTGGGATCGTAACATGATAAGTGCTATAGAAAAAGCTATTCAAGCTTCAGATCTTGGGATAAATCCAGTCAATGATGGAACCGTTGTGAGATTGATCTTTCCTTCCCCAACTACTGATCAACGCAAACATCTTAGCAAAAAGGCTAAATCGATAGTTGAAGAAGGCAAAATTGCTGTTAGAAATGTTCGACGTGAAATCATGAAAGTTATAAAAGAAAAAAAAGAAAATGGTGAAATGCCGGAAGATGATGCAAAATCACTCGAAAATGAACTTCAACAAGTAACGAATGAACACATTGAAAAACTGGATGAGGTGTACTCTGAAAAAGAAAAGGAGATAATGGAATTTTGATTCCTACACATCTTGCAGTGATTATGGATGGAAACGGGAGATGGGCCTTATTACATGGTATGCATCGTTCGCAAGGTCATTGGAAAGGGGCTGAAGTTGCTCAAAATGTTGTAAGATGGTGCAACGACAAAGGAGTAAAATATTTAACACTTTTTTCCTTTTCTACTGAAAATTGGAAAAGACCTCCAGAAGAAGTTCACGCAATTTTTCTCATATTGGCTAAGTATCTCAAAGAGAAGACAGATGAACTTGCTGAAAACAACGTAAAACTGAAATTCATAGGTGATATAGATAAACTCGACGATAAAGTAAAAAGAGTGTGTCTTCAAGCAAGTGCACGCACCGCTAAATGTAACGGAATGGTGTTGAATGTAGCTCTAAATTACGGTGGGCGACATGAAATTTTAAAAGCTGCTCGAGAGTGGAATGGCCACAACGATTTTGAATCACACCTTTACACTGCGGGTCAACCTGATCCAGATCTTTTGATCCGCACTGGAGGAGAAATGCGTATAAGTAATTTTATGCTATGGCAAATGGCTTACACCGAGCTTTATTTTACAGACGTCTTGTGGCCGGACTTCACAGAAAAAGAACTTGATCATGCTTTCGAAATTTTTTCTAAGCGCCATAGAAAGTATGGTGGAATAGCGTGAAGAAAGAGAGAAAACTTAGACTGTTGACTGCCGCTATTGCTATACCTTCAGCTGTTTTATGTTTTGTAAACTACTGGGGAGTAGTGGGGCTTGTTGCAGTTGCAATTGGAATGGCTGGATACAATTATATAAACATCGTTCTGGAAGATTCAAGGAGAATACACAAGTTTTTCTACATTTTTGCTATTCCAGCGTTAGCTGTGGCTTTTGGATTTCTCGCTATGGATCCTTTCAAAGTGGTTGCAGTTTATGCAGCAACGATGAGTGGTGGATTTGTATTGTCCATTGCTTTTAAAGATCCAAACGAAACTATTGAGAAAAACATCGTTTATGGCTCGTTGGGACTCTGGTATTTGTCTTTCAATCTTTCTTTTTTTATCGCCGTTTATTACAGATTCGATTCTGTATATTCTCTTGCACTTCTTGGAGCTATTTTTTCTTACGACTCTGCTGCATACTTTATTGGAACAAAGTGGGGAAAGCATAGGTTTGTCAAAAGGATAAGTTCAGGTAAATCTCTCGAGGGGATAATGGGTGGATTTGTATTTACTGTGGTCTTTTTCTTTGTATACGACGCAGTTCTCACACCATTTTTTGGATGGAGACATTATTGGTGGGGTTCTATACTGATCATCTCTTTAGCAATAACTTTATTTGACACAGTTGGAGATCTGACACAGTCCGTTTTCAAGAGGAATAGGCAATTAAAGAATGCTGGTGCCTTATTGCCCGGTCACGGTGGCTTTTGGGACAGAATTGACGGTCTTGTTGTCACAACACCAGTATATTTCATCATTCTTGAATCACTGAAGCATTTCCATCTTCTAATAATGAAAGGATGAGAAAGTTGAAAAGTTTATCTTCAAAAGCGATAAGAAAAGCCTTTCTGGATTTTTTTGAATCGAAGGGCCATCATATATTGCCAAGTGTTTCTTTAATCCCAGATGATCCACAGTTACTTTTCACAGTAGCAGGAATGGTCCCATTTAAGAAGATATTTTGGGGTTTAGAAAAGCCAAAATACAAACGAGTAGTGACAGTCCAAAAATGCTTAAGAACTAATGATATAGAAAACGTAGGGAAAACCCCACGTCATCACACTTTCTTTGAGATGCTTGGAAATTTTTCATTTGGCGATTATTTCAAGCGCGAAGCAATAGAATACGCATGGGAGTTCTTGGCGGAACGATTAGAAATGCCAGAAGATAGATTATGGGTCTCGATATACAAAGATGATAATGAAGCCTACAACATATGGACAAAGGTTATAGGACTCGATCCAAACAAGATAGTCAGAATGGGCAAAAAAGACAACTTTTGGGGGCCAGTTGGCCCAAGTGGACCATGTGGACCAGACTCGGAAATCTTCTACGATCTGCGCATACCTGCCAAAGAATGCCCAGAACCTGAAAAATGCACACCAGCTTGCGATTGTGACAGATTTCTTGAAGTATGGAATCTTGTCTTTACAGGTCTTTATCAAGATGAAAATGGAAAAATGGGAGAGCTGAAGCACAAAAACATCGATACTGGAATGGGATTAGAGCGCCTCGCATCTATTCTTCAAAATGTAAAAAGTGACTTCGACACCGATCTTTTCATGCCCATGATCCGACAAGCTCAGAATATATTCAACATTGAATATGGGAAAAACCAAGAAGCCGACATTTCAATGAAAGTCATTGCCGATCACAGTCGAGCAGCAACCTTTCTAATTGCAGATGGAGTTTTTCCTTCCAACACCGAGCGTGGTTACGTTCTCAGGCGCTTAATAAGGCGAGCTGTTCGCCACGGCAAACTTTTGGGTGTGAATGAACCTTTCCTTTATAAATTCTCAGACACAATCAATAAAGTAATGGGAGAATTCTATTCTGAGATCTCGGAAAGACTTGAGTTCATAAAAGAAACTGTGAAAATTGAAGAGGAAAGATTTTTTAAAACGCTTGATCAGGGACTCGCTTTGATGGAAAAAATAATTTCTTCCTCCTCCAGCATTTCATCCGCTGAAGCGTTCAAACTTTACGATACTTATGGTATGCCATTGGACATAATGCTGGATATAGCATCGGAAAAGGGAGTGAAAATTGATGTGGAAGGTTTCAATTCTCTCATGGAAGAACAGAGAGAAAGGGCCAGGAAAAGTAGGGGAAACAAATTTTTTATAAACGGTGTTTATGAATCTTTGGCAAGCATAAAGACAGAATTTCTTGGCTACGATACTCTGAATTTGAATGCAACTGTCATGGCTATTATATCAAAAGGAGAAGAGGTTGAATCTTTAGATAAAGGCGAAGAAGGAGAAATCATATTCGATCGAACATCCTTTTACGCCGAAAAGGGTGGACAAATTGGGGATACTGGATGGTGTGAATTTAAAGATGGAAGTGCGAAGATCTTGGATACTTACATGAGAGGAAACCTTCACATCCATAAGATAAAGGTTACAAATGGAATCCTCAAAATCAGGTCCAATATAAAGCTTAAGGTAGACATCGAGCGCAGAAAAGCCATTGCAAGAAATCATACTGCCACCCACTTACTCCACGCAGCCTTAAGAGAAGTGCTCGGTAAACATGTCAAACAAGCTGGTTCTCTGGTTGAACCGAGCAAGCTGCGTTTTGACTTTACCCATTCTAACCCACTTACCAAAAATCAATTGAAAAAAGTCGAAGATGTGGTCAATTCTTATATCTTTAAAAACATTCCAGTTATTACACGCGTAATGCCCTTGGAAGAAGCAAAAAAAACAGGTGCAATGGCCTTATTTGGGGAAAAGTACGGAGACAAGGTTAGAGTCGTTAGCGTAGATGACTTTAGCATGGAGTTGTGTGCTGGAACACACGTCGCAAATACAGGCGAAATAGGCTCTTTTTTCATAATGGGAGAACATGCCATCGCAGCAGGTGTAAGAAGAGTGGAAGCCATTACTGGTTGGTCTGTTGTGGATCTGCTTAGGGATATTCGTTCAAGAATAGTTATGATTTCGAAAATACTTGAAACACCGGAAAGTAATATTGAATCCAAACTTAACGCGCTTTTGAAGGAAAATAGTGAACTCAGAAAAGAGAATGCATTCGTAAAACGTCAAAGCATCCTCAACAAATTGAAAGACAAAGTTGAACAGACAAAAAAATTGGGACGTAGCTTTGTGATCTTCAATGTTTCCGGGTTGTCCTCCTCAGACACTCGAGATTTGGCAGATTCTGCTATTAGCACGATCGGAGAGGGAGTAGCCGTAATAATCAGCACAAATGGAGAAAAAACCTCCTTCGTTGTCAAGTCGAAAGATCCACACATTAAAGCTAAAGAAATAGCAAAAACAATCGCAGAATCTTTTCGCGGGAAAGGTGGGGGACGTGATGAGATGGCACAAGGTGGTTGGAACGGCAAAGCTGATATTAATAAAATCAGAAAGATCGTTGAAGAGTTTGTAGACAAAGATTCTATTTGAATCACAAGAGTACAAGGATAACAATGTTGACGCTTCAATGGCCAAGAATATGCTTATCAAATAAAATCAACCGATGACAGATGAACCGAAAATCGCGAAAGGCCGGCAACAGCCGGCCTTTACAGGCAAAGTTATGTTTTTTTATTTTGCAGTGTGAACAAGCATAGCTTTTATAGAATGAAGTCTGTTTTCTGCTTCTTGGAATATCGCACTTTGCGGTCCGTGTCCCACTTCCTCGGTAACTTCATCACCATAATGTGCTGGTAAGCAATGCAGGAATATTGCCGTTGGTTTGGCTAAAGACATAAGATTAGAATTAACCTGATATGATGCGAATATTCGCTTTCTCTCTTCAGCTTCACTCTCTTGCCCCATTGAAGCCCAAACATCTGTGTAGACAACATCTGCCTCCGAAGCAGCTGCTTCTGGATCATTCACCAGTTCAATAGTGGCAGAGGTCGCTTTTGAAATCTCATGGCATCTTTCAACAACTTTCGTGGATGGTTCATATCCTTTTGGAGACGCAATAACAACATGTATGCCGAGTTTTGCTCCAGCAAGCATTAAAGAATGAGCCACATTGTTGCCATCTCCTATAAACGCCAATTTCAAACCTTTAAAGCCTCCAAATTTCTCTTTGATTGTGAGCATATCTCCAATAATCTGTGTCGGATGCTCAAAATCAGAAAGGGCATTTATAACGGGAACTTTTGAATATTTGGCAAGATCTTCAACAGTTTTGTGAGCAAAAACTCTGGCCATTATTACATTGACCATACTTGAAAGTACTTTTGCTATATCTTCAGTGGTTTCTCGCTTTCCCAGTTTTATATCATTTGGACCAAGATAAATTGCATGGCCGCCAAGTTGGGTCATCGCAGTCTCAAAGGCCACTCTTGTTCTGAGAGATGGCTTCTCAAATATCATTCCAAGTGTTTTGCCGTGTAATACCTCATGAGATTCACCAACGTAAAGTTCGTCTTTTAATCTTAGTGATGTGTCGATAAGTTGCACTAATTCTTCTGTGCTAAGATCATCAATGCTCACTATGCTCTTTCCCTTGAGATCGATCATCACACTTCCTCCTCTCAAATTGCAAGCTTCTCAAATTTTAGATTTCATACTTTCAACTATTTTCTTGGTATCGCGTGCGATTACCAATTCTTCATTGGTTGGTACAACTAAAACTTTTACCTTGGAATCTTCTGTTGAAATTATCGATTCTTTTCCATGAACATCATTGCGCTTGTCGTCGATTTTCAATCCTAAAAATTCAAGATACGAACACACATCTTTTCTAGTATAAGGAGAACTTTCCCCAACACCTGCAGTAAAGACAATAGCATCCACACCATTCATTGCTGCAGCATAGGCACCTATGTACTTTGCAATACGATAATCATACATTTCAAGTGCAATTTTCGCGAGTTCATTTCCATCTTCTGCCGCTTCTTCAATGTCACGCATGTCACTACTAAAACCATTTGTGATGCCGTAAATACCACTCTTCTTGTTAAGAATATCGTTAATCTCACTGGCTGTAAGATGTTCCTTTTCCTGAAGAAAAGTAACAATGGCTGGATCCATATCCCCACATCTTGTACCCATAACAAGCCCTTCAAGTGGTGTAAAACCCATGGAAGTATCAACACTTTTTCCGTACTTAACGGCCGTGATCGATGCGCCGTTACCGATGTGACAGGTTATTATTTTTAAATCCTCCACTGGTTTGGCAAGTATTTCAGCAGCACGTCTTGAAACATAAAAATGTGAAGTGCCGTGAAAACCGTAACGTCTGACTTTGTATTTGGTGTAATACTTCATCGGTATAGCATAGAGATACGATTTTTTAGACAAACTTTGGTGAAAGGCTGTATCAAATACACCAACATGAGGAACATTTGGGAGAAGCCCTTTAGCTGCAACGATTCCCATAATATTAGGAGGATTATGAAGAGGGGCAAGTTCTATGTTGTCCTCAAGCGCTTTCATCACTTCTTCTTCTATCAAGACAGACCCAGAAAAGGTTTCACCACCGTGGACAACTCTGTGACCAACTGCATCAATTTCGTTCATAGATTTAATGACACCCTTTTCAGCGTCTGTCAACGTGCTTAAAACGATTTTAAGAGCCACTTTATGATCACTTACTGGTGTTTCAAACGTGTAACGTTTTGCCCCAACTTTGTGTACAAGTCTTGAGCCATTTAGCTTTATTCTTTCAACTATTCCGCTGCATAAAACAGACTCGTCCTTCATATCAAAGAGTTGATATTTCAATGAAGAACTTCCGGAGTTTATAACAAGTACTTTCAATTGCTACACCTCCATCAATATTTCCCGGTAGAACCGAGAACATCTATTCTTTCCATCACAACTTCTTTTATAGCTTTCATTGCAGGTTTAAAGAGTTTCCTTGGATCGATTTGAGAAACATCATCATAAAGAGCCTTTCTTAATTCGGCAAGGAATGCAACTCGCAAATCAGTGTCAGTGTTGATTTTGTTTATACCATATTTAACAGATTCTCTTAGAATGTTATAAGGTACACCCTTCGCTCCTTCGATTTTAGCTCCATATTTATTAGCTTTTTCCACGTACCTTGGAAGCACAGTTGAGGCTCCATGCAAAACAAGTGGCATCTTTGTGATTTCTTTTACCTTCTTAAGTCTATCAAAATCGAGTTTTGCCTCACCTTTGAATTTAAAAGCCCCATGGCTTGTGCCAATAGCTGGTGCTAAGAAATCCACACCCGTTCTTTCGACGAAATCTTTCGCTTCACTCGGATCAACCAGAGTGGCATCTCTTTCCAAAACCGATACGTTATCTTCTATACCAACAAGCCTTCCCAATTCCGCTTCAACAGAAATATTGGCAGCATGGGCAATTCGAACCACTTCTGCAGTAATCTTCACGTTTTCCTTGTAAGGCTTTGCCGAGGCATCGATCATAACTGAGGAATAGCCTGCTTGTATAGCTGCCATAACATGTTCAACATCATGTCCATGATCGAGATGAAGTGCCACAGGGATCGGAGCGTCCTTAGCAAATTCCATAACCATTTCAGCCAAAACTCTTGCTCCCTTTCTGAAGTCACCATTCCCTGCGTAAAACATGGCACCTTCACTAGTCTCCACAATAACAGGTGCTCTTTTTTCAATTGCCGCATCTATTATGGCTTGCAAGAATTCCAAGTTGTTAATGTTGAATGCCCCAACACCGTAATAATTGGCATTGGCCTTATCGAGTATCTCTTTTGTGTTTTTCACATACATTTGTTAAAGCCTCCCTTCGTATGTAAAGTATATCACGAGCAATAACTATAAGTTTTTAAGAGATCTTGAACATTTCTCAATTTGTGTACTTTGCTTAATAGGATTTGAAATCATTTCAGAGCGACTTTAAACACACAGATATCAATTTGCATCATTTAAGACATTTAAAAGATCAAAATTTGCAAATAAATATTAAATGATGATATAATTAAAATTTAAAAGGGGGAATTTTTAAATGGAGCAAGTTGAAAAATACATTATAATCATATCTATTCTTTTGACATTATTTCTAATAGTTATCTTGGCATGGAAGCTAATAAGACAATACAAGAAATATATGTTGCCTATTATCTTTTCTGTGGGTTTTATCGTATCTGGTGGAGTGGTCGAAATACTCAACCAGCACGGGATCTTTTTTTTATTATCAGATACGATCGAAACGATCTCTTTAACGGCTGGCAGCATCGCTTTTCTTTCCATACTTTTAAAAATTTTAGAGTTCACTTCTCAAAGTTTATCGAGCTATCGAATGACTTTGGAGATCACAAATGAGATAAATTCTTCTCAAACAATTGATGATCTCTTTCAAAGACTTATAAAGTTATGTATAAGAGATATAAAAAATGCCGAAAAGGGAAGCGCCGTGAAATACGAAAATGGATATTACGTCTTTGTAGCAGCCGTGGGATATGATCTGGATAAATTGAAGTCCATTCGCATACCAGAAGAATCTTTTGCTCAATCCAGCGAAAACATTAGCATATTCGAAAATATATATCAATATGATAAAAACCTGCCAGCAAAAATAAAAAGTGTTTTCAAGAGTGTTGGAGTTGATAAGATGCATTCTACCCTAATAACCAAAATAACCGTCAGTGGCGAAACATACGGCTACTTCAATCTCGACAGCAAAAAGAAAGATGCCTTTAGCGAAAACGATCTCAATTCCATGCGCATACTTTCAAATTATCTCGGGACAACACTCGAAAACGCTTTTCTCCTGAGAAAACTTGAAAAAATGTACAATCATGATCAGCTTACCGGTTTATACAACAGATACATGTTTGATGAATTGGAAAAGATGAATTGGAAAACAGTCATACTTTTTGATGTAGATAACATGAAGAGAATTAACGACAGTTTTGGTCATAAAACCGGTGATGCCGTTTTGAAAAGATTTTCCCAAGTGCTCTCATCATTATGCAGGAGAGAGGATTTTGCTATACGAATAGGAGGAGATGAATTTATCGCAGTTCAAAGGGAGACTGTTGAGGATGCAAAGATCATAGCGCACAGAATTTCGGACGAATTCTCAAAACCATTTGAGTTTGAAGGTCAAATTCTCAGCGTTCATGCAAGTTATGGAATAGCCTCATTTGCAGAAGTAAGAGGCAACTTTCAAAAAGCACTGCAATTAGCCGATGAAAGAATGTACCAATTCAAAAGTTCAAATCGACCTTTGGAGCAGTTTTAATTTCTTCTGGCACTTCGAATAAAGGCATTTCTTCAAAATGAAAAGTTCCTGCCACTATGTTAGAAGGAAAAACCATGATTTTTGTGTTGTAACGAGTAACAACATCGTTGTAAAATTGTCGAGCATACGCGATCTTGTTTTCAGTATCAGTTAATTGCTTCATCAAATCCGCAACATTTTGATTCGCTTTCAAGTCTGGGTATCGTTCAAAAACCGCTATGAGTTTTCCAAGTGCACCAGTAAGCTGATTTTCCGCTTTCATCTTGTCCTTAATATTGCCAGCGCCTAAGGCTTTGGATCTTGCATCTATAACCTTTTGAAGGGTTTCCTGCTCAAATTTCATATAGCCTTTAGCCGAGTTAACAAGATTTGGTATCAGATCGTGACGCCTGTTTAGCTGAACGTCTATTTGTGCCCAGGCATTTTGCCCTCTTTTTTTCAATGTAATCAAAGAATTGTAAGCAACTACTATTCCTACAACGATTATGAAAATCAAGGTGCTGATTATTATTCCTAAAATCCATCCCATATATGTATCCTCCTTAGTTCGTTTTTCGATTACGGATTGTATCGTAAGTCAAAAAGTCTATAATATATTCAGATTGTGCACGAAGATTACAAGGCGATCCAAAGTTCGTAAAGAAGGAGATTTAACATCCCCCTCGAAGTTTTCATCAAGACATATGAGCTCGCCCATCGCCAAGTTCACAAGAGTGAGGAGCGAGATTGCATTGTGTGCAATATTTTCTCGCTTTTACGACCAAAGCGGTAGCTGCAAAGAAGACACATGGATGTGTCGAGAAAGCGAAGCACTCACTCATGAGTGTCTGAGCGTGTCTCACGATTTTCTGTAGAGTCTTTGACCATAACGTCATTACGGGCTTGACAATCATAACAGAGTCCTTGACCATAATGTCATTCCGGCCTACGAGCCGGAATCTAAGGATGAGATCCCGGATCAGGTCCGGGATGACATCTTCGAAAAAATCCCTTTATCGCTTGAAAAGCGATGTATATTTGTTAAAAGCCATTGGCTTGTAAAGTTGACGCACAACTTGAGTAATATATATCGAGTTTATTTATCATTATATCATTCATTAGAGGAAAGGGCGTGAGAACCATATGTACTTTACCTTTTACATGAATCTCGCTGGTAGCGTAGCTACAGGATTGATGATGCTTTTTGCTCTGAGATATCATTTTTATTCCCAAAAAGAAGCCCAAAATCTTTACATAGTTCTGATAGCATCGTCGTTCTTATTGTGGAATATTTCAGAATTTTCCAAAACATTTGGAAGAGTGGATCTTCAATCGATTTTTTTCATTGCATTTCTTGCAATGGTTTCAATTACGCCTGTTCTGCACATATCACGCAGCTTAGCATTGGAAAAACTGTATTGGTTAGAATTGTGCTTGTTATTCGCCTTTGGTATTTCACTTCCCGTGACACAATTTCTATTTTCCAATATCAGAATTTGGGGGGCTGTATTCTTCACAATAAACTCCATTTTAGTTATAGGATATTTAGCACACGAACACTTAAAAACCAGATCTTTCAGCAGAAGATCCAGAATAATTTTGCATATAATCTACTATTCTGCTTTTTCTGCATTTGAAATATCGTCCATTTGGGTTGAAATTTCTTCGGCATCCGTAGGAGCTTATTTACTATCTGCGAATTCCTTGGTTCTACCCATATACTTGTATGTTCTTCTCAACATTCATTACGGCTACAGAAGATTAACGTCTACTGGATTTCTCAAAAATACACTTTACGTAGCATCTATCTCTTTTGTCATATCAGTATTCTTTGTGATAGGTTATTACGTTAATTCATATTTTGTCGGTAAAATGGGAATAATGCAATCTTTTTTCGTAAGCTTTGCTCTAATCTTTTTTGCTTTTTTCGCTTTCAGTGGCTACTTGAAAAAATTTGACAGATTACTTGAAAAGGTATCAAAAAGCGGTTCGTATTACTACCGTGAAAATATGATGAGTTTCGTTCGACAAATACTTGAAATTGATACGCTCGAGGATTTAGAACCAATTGTTATGAGCTACTGCCGAAAGATCCTAAATGTGAAGGATGTCGAGATTTTTTTCAGAGAAGACAGTGGCATTTATAGATCGCTTCACACTTCTTTAAAACTCGATTTCAAGATGAATCAAGCATTTTCCACTTCGAAAACGGTCGATCTGTACACAGTGCCAAATAAGCCTTCACATTTTAGAGGAAAAGAATTACTTGTATGGATGAAAAATGTCGACAAAGTGGAAGGATTTTTGCTTTTGGGGCATAAACAATTCGGGAAATATACTGGTCTTGATATGGAAATTTTAGAGCTCATTTCGAATCAAATCACACTCTTCATGTCGCGCTTCAGAAGCATTCAGCGTGTAAGAAAAGCAGAACGTAACATGTTCTTTCAAGAAAGAATGGTTTCTCTTGGAAAGTTGGCTTTCGGAGTAGCTCACGAGATAAGAAATCCACTTAATGTGATTTCAACATCTCTTCAAATTCTACGTGAAGATTCTTCATCGACTGAAAAGCTCAAGGGTTACATTCAAGAAGAAATTGAACGGATCAACAGTATACTTGAAAACTTCCTCGATTTTGCCCGTCAAAAATCTCCTTCAATAGAGAAAGGGGATGTGAGAGAACTGATCAACAAAACGGTCTTGCTCTTGGCTGAAAATGCATTAAAGAAGTCAGTCAAAATATCAACAAGAGTTCCAGAAACACCTGTGATGGCATACTTTGACAAAAACATGTTAATGGAGATCTTGCTTAATCTCGGAACAAATGCCTTAGATGGGGTTGAAGTAGAAGGAAACATAGAATTCAAACTCACTTCTAACAAAAGAACTTTTCACATAGAAGTATCTGATGATGGAAAGATGATCGATCCAAATGACATACATCGTATATTCGAACCATTTTATACCACCAAAAAAAACGGGACCGGTTTGGGCCTTGCGATAGTCTACAATTACGTTCATAATATGGGAGGAAATGTGAATGTTATGAGCAATGAAAAAGAAACAAAATTTACTGTTATTCTGCCAGTGGAAGTAAAAAACTCTGAGACAAAGTTGAGAAATCCTGTTCTTCCACCTTTTTTGGAGGGAAAAGAATGAACACGATTCTTTTTGTAGATGATGAAGCACATATGCTTGAGCTCATGTCAATGCATTTTTCAAAGAAGTACAACGTTTTAACAGCAAAAGATGGTATTGAAGCTCTAAGACTAATTCAATCAAAGCATCCAGAATTATTGGTTACAGATGTAAAAATGCCTAAAATGGATGGTATGACACTTCTTAAAGAAACCAAGAAAATATTAGATATACCAATTATCGTCGTTACCGCATTTGGAACTATAGAAAACGCTGTAGATGCAATAAAAGCAGGAGCCTATGATTACATTTCTAAGCCAATAAATGTCCGTGATCTGGAAATGAAAATTCAAAGAGCTTTGGAATATTCTAACATAAAACAAGAAAACATGGCACTTAAGAAACGCATTCGAAAAGTATCAGGATTGGTAACAAGGAACACGACAATGCTGGAAATTCTCAAGAAATTACCCGAATATGCTGAAAAAGATCTACCAGTTTTAATACTTGGAGAGAGCGGAACTGGAAAAGAACTCATTGCGCGCGAGATCCATGCCCGAAGTAAAAGATACCTTGGGCCGTTTATCGCTGTTAATGTTTCTGCTATTCCAGAAGACCTCTTTGAAAGCGAATTTTTTGGTTACGAAAAAGGGGCTTTCACAGGTGCATTATCAGAAAAAACAGGAAAATTCGAAGCAGCAAATAGAGGTACACTTTTTCTGGATGAAATAGGGGACATGCGTCTCGAACATCAAGCCAAGCTTCTTCGTGTTCTACAAGACTCAAAAATCACTCGTTTGGGAAGTGTCAAAGAAATCGAAGTTGATTTTCGCCTTGTCTGTGCAACAAACAAACCGTTGGATAAAATGACTGAAAATGGAAAATTTAGGCAAGATCTGTATTACAGGATAAACGTGATGAGAATTGAAATTCCTCCTCTTAGAAAGCGGCCAGAGGATATTGAAGCTATAGCGATGCACTACTTAAAGAATTATTCGAAAAAATTCGGAGAAAGTGTAAAGAGCATATCACCAAAAGCAATGAACATGTTAAAAGAATACGAATGGCCTGGAAATGTTAGAGAACTTGAGAACGTCATATTGCGAGCAATGATCAACGCTTCTTCAGAAGAAATCAAAATACAGGATTTACCCAACGAGATAAAAAAAGAAGAAGAGTTCATGGATTATAAAACGTATCTCATCAGAAAGAAAATTGAAAAAGAAAAACTTTATAAAGAGCTCCAAAGGCGATTTATATCCTCCATTTTAAGGAAAACCAACGGAAATGTCAGTAAAGCAGCAGAACTTGCTGGAATGGATAGACGCTTACTTCAGAATATGATAAAAGAAATCAAAAATTGGCAAATATAGATTAAGAGTGCTTAACAATTTAATTTATTTAAAATTTACCACTTGAAAAATGCCATTTCATACGGGATTGCATTTTTATATAAAGTGATAAAACACCCTTGACATTCATTCGCGAGATGGTTATAATTCAAATGAAAAAGATGGAGGTGACGTAAATGGCTGAACAGGAATTTGTAGTTGGAATAGACTTGGGTACAACCAATTCTGAAATAGCCGTGGTGAGAAACGGAAAACCCGAGGTTATTCAAAACGCTGAAGGGGCTAGATTAACCCCGTCGGTAGTAGCTTTCAGCAAAACAGGAGAAATTCTCGTAGGGGAACCTGCGAAAAGGCAGGCAATATTGAATGCGGAGAGAACCGTACGATCTATAAAAAGGCATATGGGCTCAAATTACAAAGTAAAGATTGACAACAAAGAGTACACGCCACAAGAAATAAGTGCATTTGTGTTAAGAAAACTCAAAAAAGATGCGGAAGCGGGACTTGGCGGAAAGGTTAAAAAAGCTGTGATAACTGTGCCAGCTTACTTTGAAGACTCACAGCGCCAGGCTACAAAAGATGCTGGAAGAATAGCAGGACTTGAAGTTATGAGAATCATAAATGAACCCACAGCCGCCGCACTTGCTTACGGTGTTGATATGAACAAGGAGGAGAACGTCATAGTTTGCGATTTAGGTGGTGGCACCTTTGATGTTTCGTTACTTGAAATTGGGGGTGGCGTCATAGAAGTCAAAGCCACAAGTGGAAATAATCATCTTGGTGGAGATGATTTTGACCAAAGGATAATGAATTGGCTGATCGACAGTTTCAAAAAAGATACAGGCATCGATCTTTCCAATGACAAGCAAGCACTTCAAAGGTTAAAAGATGCTTCTGAAAGGGCTAAGATCGAACTTACTACTAAAATGGAAACGCAAATAAGCTTGCCTTACATTACGGCTGATGCAACAGGGCCTAAACACCTTGAAGCAACTCTTACAAGAGCAAAACTCGAAAGTCTCATTCAAGATGTGGTGGAAAAAATGCGAGAACCGATAGAAACAGTGTTAAGTGATGCAAAGATCACGCCAGACGACATAGCTGAAATCTTGTTGGTCGGTGGTTCAACAAGAATGCCTATTATTCAGAGATTTTTGAAAAACATTTTTCATAAAGAACCCTCCAAAGCCGTCAACCCGGATGAAGCCGTGGCACTTGGTGCAGCACTTCAAGCATCCATATTGACAGGCGAAATAAAAAAAGAAGTGGTCTTAGTCGATGTAACTCCTCTTTCACTTGGGGTTGAAGTCAAAGGTGGACTTATGCACAAACTTATCAAACGTAACACAACAATTCCAACAAAGAAATCGGAGATTTTCACCACCGCGGAAGATGGGCAGTCAGAAGTTGAAATCAACGTTCTTCAGGGTGAAAGAGAAATGGCTGCCGATAATAAATCTCTTGGAAGATTCACCCTTACCGGTATTCCTCCCGCGCCAAGGGGAATACCACAAATAGAAGTTACATTTGATATAGATTCTGATGGTATAGTTCATGTTTCCGCAAGAGATAAAGCTACCGGCAAAGAACAGTCGATAGTTATAAGTGGAAGCTCTAACCTTTCAGAAGCAGAAGTCGATAAAATGGTAGAAGAGGCTAAAAAATACGAAGAAGAAGACAGGAAGCGCAAACAACAGGTTGAGCTTAAAAACAATGCGGATTCTCTCGTATATCAGATGGAAAAACTTCTTAAAGACCAGGGCGACAAAGTCGATCCCGCTTTGAGATCTGAGGTGGAATCTATGGTCAAAGACTTGAAGGATGCTATAGAACATGACGATTATGCAAGAATGAAAGTTCTGATGGATGATCTTCAAAAGAAGTCTCAGGAAATTGGTCAAAAACTTTACCAACAAGCTTCTGGCGCTGCTACTGGAAGCTCCACCGGGGGTCCAGGTGGAAAAGCAGGACAGGACGTATCGGATAGCGACTCTGGTGATGAAACAGTGAATGCTGAATATCAGGGAAAGTGATTCAATTTTTAAAATAAATTTTAGGAGGTGGTTCGTATGGCGATTGAAAAGAGGAAAGGAAGAAGCGAAAGCCTGGATTTCTACACTCCTTTCAAAGAGATGCAAAAAATGATCGACAGAATCTTTGATGAATTTCCGTACGAATGGCCAACTTTTGCATCAAGAATGGAAGGGTTCATGCCAGCAATAGATGTTTTTGAAAGTGACAAGGGGTATGAGCTTGAAGTTGAACTTCCCGGCATGAATCGTGATGAAATTGAAGTAAGCCTCAACAACCGTGTTCTCACCATAAAAGGAGAGAAAAAGAATGAACATGTTGAGGAAAAGAAAGGCTCCAAGATCCTTGAGAGAAGTTACGGTGCGTTTGAAAGATCCTTTACCGTGCCAGAAGATGCAGATAGTGAAAATATTAGTGCAAAATATGAAAACGGAGTACTTAAACTCACAATTCCAAAACGCCCTGAATCCAAAACGAAAAAAGTCAAGATCGAAGTCAAGTAATGAAGCAAAATATGAGAGGGGCAAATTGCCCCTCTTGTCTTTGGAGGTGTGATATATGTTGAATTTTGATGAATATACTGAAAAAGCGGCCCAAGTGCTGATGTCTACCCAAGATATTCTCACAAGATATGGGCAAGATCAATTGAGATCTGAGCATATTTTGCTTGCCCTCCTCGAAGATGGAGAAAATGTAGCAATAGATGTACTTAAAGATTTAAAAGTAAGCCTTGACAAATTAAAAGAAAAAACTGAAGAGCTCGTAAGAGAATACGGCGGTTCAAGACCTACAAGTGGCAGCATAAAGCAAATGTACATTACTCCAGATGCCAGACATGTACTTGAAGGAGCAAAAAAAGAGGCATTTCGAATGGGAGATGAGCGAATAGGTACCGAGCACTTGTTGCTTAGTATGGTCAAAACATCCGATTCGATGGCTGCACGCGTACTCGAAAGGTTTAGAGTAAATGATGAAAAAGTGTACAATGCGATTTTGAGTATTAGGCGTAGTGGCAAATCAAAAGAAGGTGAGAACCTTGATGTCTTGGCAAAATTCACCATAGATCTTACTGAGGAAGCTCGTGCACATAAGCTTGATCCTGTTATAGGACGAGAAGAGGAAATTGAGCGTACAATAGAAATCCTTGGAAGAAAGCGCAAGAATAATCCAGTACTGTTGGGTGATCCTGGGGTTGGTAAAACTGCTGTTGTTGAAGGGCTTGCTCAGCTTATTGTAAATGGCAAAGTCCCTGATTACATGAGAAACAAGCGAATATTATCGATTGATATGGGAAGACTCGTAGCTGGGACAAAATTTCGAGGCGAATTTGAAGAAAGATTAAAGTCCTTGATCGACACTGTAAAAGCATCAAACGGTAATATAATACTCTTTATCGACGAACTTCATACAGTTGTTGGTGCAGGAAGCGTTGAAGGAAGTTTGGACGCTTCAAACATGCTTAAACCAGCTCTTTCACGTGGAGAATTGAGGTGCATAGGTGCTACTACCGTTGAAGAATACAGGAAATATGTGGAAAAAGATAAAGCCCTTGCACGAAGATTTCAAACTATATATATCAAGGAACCCAGCGAAGAAGAAACAATAGAAATATTAAATGGGCTAAAGGAAAGTTATGAAAAACACCATGGTGTTAAAATCGAAAAGGAAGCAATCGAAGCCGCTGTGAAATTGTCATCAAGGTACATAAGCGATAGATTTCTTCCAGACAAAGCAATAGATTTGATAGATGAAGCAGCATCACAGGTAAAATTTGAAAACTCTTTCGCTCCAACAGAATTGGTGGAAATGGAGAAGTATATCACAAAACTGGAAGAAGAGATCAACAATGCCGCTCTTGAAGGAAATTATGAAGATGCTGCTTTGAAAAAAACAGAGTTGGAGAAAGCAAAAACTCAACTTGATGAAAAGCAAAAAGAATGGCAAGAAAGGCAGAAAAATATTCCGAAAGTGGTAAATGAAGATGTGATTGCCAAGATTATAGAGCGCTGGACAGGCATTCCAGTGAGCCGCTTGCTTGAAGATGAACGTCAAAAACTCATGAATCTCGAAAATCTTATTCACAACAGAATCGTTGATCAAGAAGAGGCCGTAAATATGGTCGCCGCAACGGTGAGACGTTCGCGAGCTGGTCTTAAAGATCCAAGCAGGCCCCTTGGTTCTTTCATATTCGTAGGACCAACAGGCGTTGGAAAAACAGAATTAGCAAGAGTTCTGGCCGAAGTGCTGTTTAACAGCGAAAATGCCTTGATACGAATCGATATGTCAGAGTACTCGGAAAAACACACTGTTTCAAGACTTATAGGTGCACCTCCGGGATATGTAGGGTATGAAGAGGGAGGTCAGCTCACAGAAGCAGTTAGAAGACGACCTTACAGTGTTATTCTCCTTGATGAAATCGAGAAAGCTCATCCCGAAATTTTCAACACCCTTCTTCAAGTCTTAGAAGATGGCAGACTCACGGATGGAAAAGGAAATACCATTGATTTCAAAAATACGATAATAATTATGACTTCTAATGTGGGCTCAGAGTACATACTTGACAGTGTTGAAAAGGGCAAAACGAATTACCTTGACGAAAGAATGCTTATGGAGATAAGGCACCACTTTAAACCAGAATTTCTTAACAGACTGGATTCTATTATTGCATTTAAACCATTGAGTAAAGAACATATGGAAGAAATCGCAGAAAAATTCATCGCTAAAGTCACGAAGCTCTTGGAAGATAAAAACATAAAAATCAAAGTTACTCAAAAAGCCAAATCTCTCCTTGCCGAAAGAGGATATGATCCGTCTTTGGGTGCAAGACCACTTAGAAGAATTATAGAATCGGAAATCGAAAACAGAATCGCCGATATGCTGATTTCCGGAGAAATCAAAGAGGACGACAACATTGAAGTAGATGCTGAAGAAGATATAATAGTGATAAGAAAAGCTGCGCTGGAGGTAGAAAAATGAGTGAGGAAAAAGTCGGTAAAGAAAAAGAGCAAATCAAAAAAACTCTAACACCTCAAGAAACCGTCATTTTTGCTTTCAGCATTATAGAAGAAAAGGCATGGATCTCGCTGGGACTGGTTAAAGACGCAGACGGTGAATTTCATAAATCGAGAGAAGAAGCTAAACTTTTGATAGACACTCTCTCAAAAATGGTAGAAGGCTTCGAATCCTACCTTGAAGAAAAAACACTTAAAAACATAAAAAATCAGATCGCGAATCTTCAATTGAACTTTGTTAATCAATTCAAAAAGTAAACCACTACACCTTCTAAAAAAATCCTTTATAAGAAACGCAAAAGGGGTGAAGCTTTCCACCCCTATTGTCTTTCTTACTCCTCAAGCGAAATGGCATTAACTGGACAGGAATCTTTTGCGTCTTCACAACATCCAGCACTGCAGTCATCTGCGATAACATGAGCCTTTCCATCATCTCTAAGTTCAAAAACGTCAGGGCAAAGACTTGAACAAACCCCACACCCTATGCACAGATCTTCATTAACAACTGCTTTCATCTTTATCGCACCTCCATGCTTTTTTATGACCTTATCCACTCGCAGTTATTGCTTTAATCAGGGAAGTGGAAAAAGCAATGCCATCAGCACCTCCACTTGTAAATTTTTTCTCTGCGGCAGGATAAATTAAAGTTCACTATGAGCAAATTATAACATATTTCACAGCATACCTTTGAAGAACGCTCGCTGTGCACTTGATTCTCATAAGCTTTGACTTTAATTGCTGACTACCTGTGACACCTCTTCTTCTTCTTTTAAGTCAGTGTCATCCAGGAAGCATTCGTAGGGTCCTTCTATTCCATTAAATTGGGTGTTATAATCTACGGTGTATGCACCTGCATTTAGAAAATAAACGATGTCTCCAAGTGTTATGTCTTCAGGAAGACTTACCTCGTCATATATGATGTCTACACTATCACATGTTGGTCCTGCCAAAGTAAAGGATCTGCAAGGGGTGTTTTCTTTTCCATCAACCACGAGCGTGTATCTAAGATCTTCAATGGTTTCCATCAAACCATGGAATACTCCTGCATCTAAATACACCCAATCTTTCATGTCCTTAGTAGATCTGAGTATTACCCGCGATACAAGTATGCCAGCATCTCCAACCATTGATCTACCCGGTTCTACGAACAACGTTGGGCGATCCATAAAATTGAAGTATTCTTCTATACTCTCGTTTATAACTTCACCTATTTCTTCGACAGTTGGAATATCTCTAACATAATTTACGGGCATTCCTCCACCAAGATTTATGGTGTTCATTCTTATTCCTTGAAGACGTGCAAACCAAAAGATATCTGCCACTTTCATAAGAGCTTCTTTCCAACTGTATTTATCGTAACATTGTGAACCTACATGGAAAGAAACACCAATTGGATTAAGGCAAAGCTCTTTCGCATAAACCACTAGATCTTTAACGTGATCTACGTTTGTTCCAAACTTTCTTGAGAGAGGCCAATCACTGTCTGATCCTCCCATGGCGATCCTAAAGTACACCTTTGAATTAGGAGCATTCCTAGCGATCTTTTCAAGTTCCATCTCAGCATCCGCAGCAAAAAAGCTTACGCCCCTGTCACTTGCGAATTTTATATCCTCTTCTTTTTTTATGGTATTCCCAAAGCTGAGTTTTGAAGCCGGAACGCCTATGTTTAAAAGTTTCTCTATCTCACCACGTGATGCAACATCAAAAGAAGAACCAAGATCATGGAGTTTTTTCAACACACGTGTGTGAGAATTTGCCTTTACGGCATAAAATATTCTTACTCCTGGGATAGAATCTCTCAATCTCTCGTAATTCCTCTTGACAATCTTCAAATCCATTAAGACAAACGGTGTACGCGTACTTTTGGCAAATTCACGCACCATTGGTGTGACTTCCATGCCACCCCACCTCTTTCAAAGAGAATTCAACGAATGATAATACTAAAATAGTTATCATTCAAAGAACGATGGGGTTAATTTTATTTTTCTTTCATAATTTTTTTTATCTTATCACTTACGCCAGCTTTTTTCCCTGGAACGCATAGATCATTTGAGGCGCCTTTTTCAACTACCGCATGTGCATAAGCTGAACAACCAGGGTATCCACACAAGCCACAATTGGCACCAGGCAATATTTTTACAATTTCCTCAACACGCGGATCCTCTTGAACTTCAAATTTTTTTGCGGCAATCGACAAGCCAAGACCAGCCACAAAACCCATAACACCCAGAAGAAGAACAGTATAAATTAAAGTCTGCATTTCCATCACACCTTTATTATTCCTACAAAAGCCTCAAAACTCATCGACAAAATGAACGCGGTTATGAATGCCGCCGGCATTCCATCAAAAGCAGCTGGAAGTTCGTTTATGTCCAATCTTCCTCTTAAGGACGAGAAAAGAATAAGAGCCAACGCATAACCTAAAGCCGAACCAAGAGAATTGAAAAATGTTTCCATAAGTGTGTAATTTGCCCCAGCGTTTATGAGAACAAGGCCAAGAATGGCACAGTTTGTTGTTATAAGAGGGAGGTATATTCCAAGCGCGCTATAAAGTGTTGGATTCGTCTTCTTCAAAAATAGTTCTATCAATTGTACAAGAGCTGCTATAACAAGTATGAAAGTCAGTATTTGCAAAAATTCAACATGCCAAGCAATGAGAAGAAGATTCAAAAACCACGTGATCACTCCTGCAACAACCATAACAAAAATAACTCCCATAGACATTCCAACAGCCGTATCCATTTTCTTCGAAACACCAAAGAAAGGACAAAGTCCGAGGAATCTCGTGAGCAAGAAATTGTTTACCAGCATTGCTACAAACATTAAAGCCAAAAGCTTGGAAAAGTCCATTTAGCTCATCTCCTTAAGCTTTCTTGGTTGATTTTGCTTTTTTCCTGCTTCCAATATAATGAAAAAGCGCCAAGTAAAATCCTATAACCAGAAAAGCTCCTGGTGGGAGGACAAAAACAAAAACTTCGTAACTTTTTGCCCAGACCGTGTACCCAAAAATCGTACCACTACCAAAAAGTTCGCGCGTTATTCCTAAAAGCAATATTGCCCCTATGAAGCCAAATCCCATTCCGAGACCGTCAAGTAGAGACTTGAACATCCCGTTCTTAGAAGCAAAAGACTCAGCACGTCCCATAATTATACAGTTGACAACTATTAATGGTATGTAAAGACCCAAAGTTTTCCACATTTGATAAGTATATCCATGCATGAAAAGATCGATAACCGTTACAAAAGAAGCTATAACGGCAATGTACGCTGGGATTCTTATCTCGGTAGGTATCAGTTTTCTTATCATAGATATGAAGAAATTTGAAGCAACAAGCACAATAAACGTCGCAAGCCCCATTCCAAGTGCATTCTCTGCCGTTGTTGATGTTGCCAAAGTTGGGCAAAGGCCAAGGATTTGAGCAAAGGTTGGATTTTGACGTATCAAACCTGCAGTGAATATCCCAAAATTTGAGAAATTACCTCTGCTATCCGCCATTATTTCGCCTCCTTTTCGAGGAAATCATACATAGCGTTAAGCGTATTGACAACTGCACGCGGGGTTATCGTTGCACCTGTCATAACATCACTCGTAACGACAATCCCTTTCTTTTTGTACTGGCTGAGCTTAGAAAGATAACCTGCTGGAAGAGGAAAAAGAAAAGCATCTTTGTTTACTTTTAATCCCTTTTCAAAGCCCGAATTCGGTATCGAGAAAAAACGTCTTCTTATATCAGGATCATTTATTTTGGCCCCCATGCCGGGAGTTTCATTTGAATAATCGGTGACATCTATCGCATTCTCATAAAACCCACTTTTTTGCTGTACAAATCCAGCGACTGTGACAACCCTTCCGCCAAACCCGACTCCAAAACCAGTAAGAACATATATTTTTTCACCATTCTTACCCAAAAATCGGTATACTGGTGAGAGTACAAACCCCGGGTATTTGGGATCACTGTAAAGTATTCCCGAACGGCTTGACTTCCATATCTTCAAATCGAGTTCTGCAAGAGTTGTGGGAATTTGGTTTTCACTTACAAGAAGTTTTCCTGTTCGAGGATTGGTAAGAACAAATTTTATTGCCGAGAGCTTAGCATTCAAATCAGCCTTCGCCATAGCTTTTTCTGTGGCCATATAAACCAGACCAAGAATAATGCCAATTACTATCATCAAAGAAGCTAAAATCAACGCAGTCTTGATATATTTACCCATTTTTCCTCACCACCCCAAAAACCCTTGGCTTGGCAATTTGGTTTATAAAGGGAACAAGCGCATTCATCAGAAGTATGGCAAAATTCACACCTTCAGGATAAGCACCAATATAACGTATCAAAACAGTTATAACACCACAGCCTATTCCGAATATCCATTTACCTTTGGCAGTAACGGGACTTGTAACCGGATCCGTTGCCATGAAAAGTGCTCCAAGCATCACACCACCAAGCATTATTGCAGTTACCGGATCGATATATGCTGAAGGGTTAGCCATCCAAAAAAGTGCCGAGAGGATAAAAGTTGTCCCTATATACGCTGCTGGTATTTCGTAAGACACAATACCACGCCACCATAGGTAAAGAAACCCACCAACGAGAGCGACAACGCTCATCTCTCCAGGAGAGCCTGGGATAATGCCTAAAAAAGAATTCAATGGTAGATTGTGAAACTTCTGTAGGGCGGCAGTAACTCCGTGCAATTTTATAACGTTCAGTGGAGTTGCGGTAGTTTGAAGATTAAAAGCGGCACGACTGAAATTCAACCAATCCACCTTTGGCCAAGTAGTCATTGCAACCGGAAATGATATGTACATAAAAAGTCTACCGACAAGTGCTGGATTGAAAGGATTATTCCCAATTCCACCATAAACTTCTTTCCCAACAACCACTGCAATAAAGACACCAACCATTAACATCCACCATGGAATACCTGCTGGAACGTTGAATGCTAAAAGAAGACCAGTCACAGCTGCAGAACCATCGGGCCAAAAATTCTTTCTCTTTAAAAAAACACGCATGATAAAAAATTCGAGAAGTTCTGCCAAAACCATCGATCCAATTTCAAGAACAAGCATGTACCATCCCCACATTAAAACAGCTAAGATGCCAGCGGGAATGAGAGCAATCAAGACATCAATCATTATTCTTCTCGTAGAAAATGGAGAATGTATGTGCGGAGCGGGTGCAAGAGTTAGTTTCATGTTTATCGCCTCCTGAGAGCTCTTATTACATTTTTCGCTGTCTTAAATGCTTTAACGTGGTCTATATTTGACGGACAAACGTAGGCACATGCACCACATTCTATACAATCCATCAAATGAGTGTCCATCATATCGTTAAATCTCCTCTTTTTAAACATCTTGTAAAGTAAATATGGCTCTAACCCCATTGGACATGCTCTAACACACATTGCACATCCAATACAATTTGTTTCTGTGCCTTTTTTCACAACATTGTCAGTCAAAACCGTTATGCCAGAAGTTCCTTTCATTATCCCAATATCGAGGACGTTGACCGCGATTCCCATCATAGGTCCACCCAATATAACGCGAGATGCTTCATCCTTTACCTTTGAAAAATCAAGAAGTTCTGATACAGGTGCTCCAATTCTTGCGATCACGTTTTTGGGAGTCTCAACACCTTCGCCGGTAATGCTCAAACCTCTTTCAATAAGAGGCTCTCCAAGCTCAAGCGCGCGATACATTGCACGAGCAGTTGAAACATTTTGAACTACAACCCCAATATCCATTGGAAGTCCACCAGATGGAACAATGCGCTTTGTCATTGCATATATGAGGTGTTTTTCAGAACCTTGCGGATACTTTGTCGTCAGCTTGAGCACGTCTATTCCCAATGGTCCACCAACACGCTTCATAGCGTCAATCGCAGATGGTTTATTTTCTTCTATTCCAATGAGTATCTCTTTTACTCCTATCGCTTTTGCAAAAGCAAGTCCACCCTTTATTATCTCTTCTGAAAATTCCACCATTACCCTATCGTCAATCGTCAAATATGGTTCGCATTCTGCGCCATTTAGTATCAATATGTCAACTTTTTTGGATGGCGACAATTTCACATGCGTTGGAAAAGTTGCTCCACCCATTCCTACAAGTCCTGCTTCTTGAGCACGCTTTACGATTTCCTCCGGTGTGAATTGTTCATAAGGCTTAGCAGGATTAAGCTTTATCCACTCATCATCACCTGTCGTTTCAATTACTATTACTTCCGCTGGCCGAGAAGTCACCGGATGCTTTTGCTTTTTTATTTCCACAACACGCCCGGTTACAGGAGAATGCAATGGTACCGAAACAAATCCGTCCGCTTCAGCAATTTTTTGCCCTGTTTTTACTTCCATTCCCACTTCAACAATAGCTTTAGGAGGTTTGCCAAGATTTTGCGCAATGAAAAGATGCACTCTCTGCGGAATCGGCATCTTCTCAATTGAAGCCTTTCTCCCAAATTTCTTAGTTAGAGGATGCACACCTCCTTTAAAGGTCCACACGCTCAAACAGATCATCTCCTCACATGATGAAAGATTTCAGTTTTCCTTTTATTTCCTCAATATGTTCGCGCTGTGACTCATATCCCTCTTTTTTCATAAGCGCATAGGTATTAAGCTTTCCAAGTTCAACTCCTGGCTGATCGAAGGTGTTAATTCCATAAAGATATCCCATGGCTGTTACAAGTGATTCATAATAGCCGAAAAATCTTCCAACCTCAAATGCGTTGATTTCATCAAAAATTACAGTTAAATTCGGTCTTCCTTTTTCCAAAAGCGCAAGTGCGGTGGCTTCTTGCTCAATGTTTATCAACTCTGACATATCAGCGCCTCCAAGGTAAGAAAACTCCTTTCGATCCCCATGAATTTTCGGAATCGTGATCTTTTTCCTGAATTTGTTCACTTTGAGAAAAGTTATTATTTTATCGTTTGGACCTTCCATATACAGCTGTACTTGAGAATGCTGGTCTATAGTACCCAAAGCTTTAACAGGAGTCTGACCTGCATTTATCACTTCCCCTGTCAGCGTTCTTTCTTTGCCGAGAGATTCAGCCCAAAGTTGACGATACCAATCGGCGAGTGTGTAAAGCGCATTTGAGTAAGACATCATGACAGATATTCTCTTACCCATCTTTGAATAAAGGTAGTGAACCGCTGCGTTAAAAAGAACTGGATTCTTAAGCGTATCATCCTGAGAAAGGAAAGAAGATATCGATTCTTTGGCACCGCTGATCAGAGATTCAATATCTATCCCAGTAATAGCTGAACTCATGAGCCCAACAGGTGTTAACACACTGAATCTTCCACCCACATTTGAGGGTATTTCAAGACTTGGAATTTCTTCGTCTATGGAGATCTTTCTCAAAGCTCCCTCATTAGGGTCTGTGGTAAAAATAATATGAGATTTTGGGTCTATTCTGTGTGATTCAAGAAGTCCCCTTACAACCATGTAATTGGCCATGGTTTCTGCGGTCGAACCTGACTTACTTATGACGTTGAACACGGTCTCAGATAAATCAAGGGTTTCTAATATAGAGGTGGTGTACTCTGGATCAACGTTATCCAGAACAAAAAGACGTGGGTGTTGATTACGTTTTTCACTATTCAATGAATTCCATCCAAGAGGAAGGAGAGCTCCTTGAATGGCTTGAATGCCGAGTGCAGAACCCCCTATGCCCACAACAACAAAATTCTGAAATTTCCTATATTTTTCTGCGAATTCAAGTACTTTGTTTAGCTCAGATGAACTGCTCAAAACCTTAACAAATCCTGGAGGGCTTTGTCGAAAAGATTCTAAAAAATCATGAAGTTTCCCAGTTATGGATTTTATACTTTCAATAGATACGCCACCTTCTACATTAGTTCCAACGGCATTTGTAAAATCAAACTTCAATTTCAATCCCCCATTCAGTAAGTTATGACACTTTTAACATCGTAACCTCTCAATTTTTCTCTCGGTTTCAAAAAACTCAGTTCTCCAAGAAAAATCATACCAGAAACTATTCCACCGAGTTTTTCAACCAGATGTGCCATAGCTAATGCAGTACCACCTGTAGCAAGTATATCATCAACAACAACAACATTTTCATCCGGATCTATGGCATCGACGTGTATTTCTATTTTCTCTTTTGCGTACTCGAGATAATACTCTTCGTTAACCGTAAAATAAGGAAGTTTCCCAGGTTTTCTTATTGGAGCAAATCCAACACCAAGCTTATACGCTATAGAAGATGCGAAAATAAACCCACGTGCCTCTGCAGCAACGATTATATCTGGCTTGAATTCACTAACCAACTCAGACATTTTATCAATTGCGAATGAAAAAGCCTTTGGATTTCTCAAAAGCGGGGTGATATCTTTGAAGATCACACCTTCAGTTGGAAAGTCAGGTATATCCCTTATGTAAGACTTCAAATCCATTTCCACACTGCACTCCTTCTTGGTTTAGATTTCGAATCAACATATCGAAGTATTTTAACTAAAGTTATCATATCACAAATCATGACAGCTGTATCAATTTATCATGCTTTTCAGTAGGCTTACAGCTTCGGATAACCTATCGTCCTTGATATCAAAATCATCAACTTTTTCCTTTATTTTCCAAGCTAATCTGTAAAGAGGAGGAGGCAACATTCCCCATTCTATCAACTTCTTAGATTTTATAAATGTTTGAATATCCCCGTCAAAGACAATTTGACCTTTTGTCATGACAATTATTCTTTCAGAATTCTGAATCGCTTCTTTCACAGAATGGGTAACAATAATAATGGTCTTTCCAAATTTTCTGAACCTTTTCACCATATCAAAGAATAAATTTACACTTACTGGATCCAATCCCGATGTTGGCTCATCAAAAACAAGATATTTGGGGTTACACGAGATAACAGAGGCAATCGCTACTTTGCGTTTTTCTCCACCGGAGAGATTGAAAGGAGATTTGCTCAACACAGTTCTTGGTAAACCTACCATCTCCACTGCCTCTAAGACAACACGATTTAGCTCGTTAGCTTCAACACCAAAGTTCTTAGGTCCAAAAGCTATTTCTTTGAAGACATTCTCTTCAAAAAATTGATGTTCAGGATATTGAAAAACCAGTCCTACTCTTCTTCTAATGTTGAAAATTGAGTCATCATTTCTCGACGTCAAAATCTTGTCAACACTGACTGTTCCAGAAGATGGCTTTAGGATACCATTCATGAGTTGAAGAAGTGTAGACTTTCCGGAGCCTGTTTTACCAAGTATTGTAACGAATTCACCCTCTGAAATCTTCAGATTGATATTATTGAGAGCCTCTTTCTCAAATGGTGTACGAGGATCGTATACATATTTTACTTCTTCAAAGAGGATTGGCAAAGATCCACCAGCCTTTCGCTCAATTTTTCAACGTCCATGAAATGATCTATGATTCCACGGCGACAAAGATCGGATTGAAACTCTATAAAATCAGACGTTCCGAATTCTTCTCTTACTGAATTGATCACCTCAATCGGAGAACCGTCGAAAACGATCTTTCCATTTCTCAAATAAATCACCCTTGGAGCAATAACTATCTCATCCAAGATATGTGTGGAAAAAAGAACAGTTTTTCCGAGTCTGTGAAGATCAACAATAGTTTTGAGAATGTTTTCACGACTGATTGGATCTATCATGGAAGTCGGCTCATCCATCACCATATATTTTGGATGCATAGCCAAAGTTGAAGCAATGCAAAGAAGCTGTTTTTGCCCTCCTGAAAGGCGATGGGGTTCAACATGCTTGAGCTCACTCATCTTTACAAAATTTAAAACTTGATCCACTCTTCCTATCATCTCATCTCGCGGAACACCTATATTCTCCATACCAAAGGCAATGTCTTCTTCTACCGTAGTTCCAACAATTTGGCTCTCAGGATTTTGAAAAATCATTCCCACCTTTTTTCTTATTTCCCATAAAAGCGCCTCCTCCTTCGTATCCATTCCATCAACAAACACTTTTCCAGAAGATGGTTTAAGAAGGCCGTTTATCATTTTAAAAAGAGAGGTTTTCCCTGAGCCATTCAAGCCAAGGAGCACGATGAGCTCCCCTTCCACAATTTCGAGATCTATATTTTTAAGGACAGGCAAATTATCATATTGAAAATACACTCTATCAAACTTTATCACTCATTAGCCCTCCTTGACATGTAAACTCTAACTCCGCCACTTTTCACAAGTGTTAACACGTTACCAAATATTTCTTTCATTTCTCTTTCTACAGTTTTTCCAGCTTTGTTGTGAAATCCTACACACACAAGTGCTCCTTCATTTTTGAGATGCTCACGTGCTTGAAAGATCAAATTCACCCAGACTTTTTTCCCAGCTGAAATAGGAGGATTTAAAACAATGGAATCAAAAAGACGCCCTTTCCACGGTGACAAACCATCCCCTTCGACAATTGTAACTGTAGCATTGTTGTTTTTGGCGTTTATTCGGGCATATCTGATTGCTCGCTCATTAACATCACTCATAAAAACGTTGAGAGCGGGTCTCGTAACTTTCAAAGTTATCCCTATCAATCCATATCCACATCCAAGATCCAAAATATCTCCAGAAAAATTCGGAAAATTCTTAAGCAAAATCAAAGAAGCGCGATCTGGTTTTCCAAAAGAAAAAACGCCGCTCACAGTCGTAAATTTTATTTTAGATCCATCTATTTTTATTTCAAAAACCTTTTCCACGATCTCACTTGTTGGCTTCTTAGAAAAATAGTGTTCACTAATCATAATATGCACCGCCAAACTCGCATATACTACTCAGCGGGCATTTATCACAAAGTGGCTTTGTTCTACAATATGCTTTTGAATGCTGAACTACAAGTGCATGAAATTCCCCAAGCTCACTTGGATCATTTTTAAGTGCATTCATGAGCTGCGATTTGCCTTTTTCTTTAAAAGATAAAGGTGAATATCCCAATCTCAGAAAAAATCGTTTTGTGTAAGCATCAACTATAAGTGTAGGGCGGTTAAAAATGTATAACAACAAAGAATCGGCTGTTTCCTTGCCGATGCCGTTCACTGATAATAATGACTTCCGCAATGAATCCGTTTCCAATTTATCCATTTCATCAAAGTCAAATGAAAAATTCTCAAAAAACTTTAGAAAATTTCTAAGACGATCTGTTTTGAGCCTTGGAAAGCCAGATGTCTTAATGGCATTTGCTATTTTTTCAGAAGAAGCCACATACATTCTGTAAGGTTCCAAGAGCCCAGCTTTTTCCAGATTTTTGATCGATATCTTCACATTTCTCCACATCGTATTCTGAACAAGAATAGCTCCAATAGCAATTTCAAAACGCGTACTCGCTGGCCACCAGTGCTGAGGGCCATAGGTATCCAATAATATTCTGAAAATATGTTTTAATTCTTGAACGTTAGGTTCTCTCATTCACTTTGCACTTTCTGAAATATCAAAAGAAGAACTTATCACTCGTCCGTAAATGTCCCTCAATCCAATTGCCTTTATAGAAAACGAAGTTGGAATCATAGAAATTGGAAATGAAACCATTTTTCCCTTAATGATAATGTCTCTCTTGTTAATTAAAATGGTTGAAGTGGCACCAAAACTTAATTCGAACACTGGATCTGCATAAGCTTCAACTTGGCCTGAGAATTCGACTGTTAATTCTGTAGAAGTCTTAGAAATTCCTATGATCTTTACCGGAGGAAGGAAAGAAGAAAACATTGCCTTTCCAAATACTTTTCCATTTAAAATCACATTAATTGTATGCTTTCCAGGTGTCAATTGACAAATAGCAAACATTTCCGGAAAACTTCCTTCTACATCTACGGGTATTCCATCTACCATGGCGGAAACTTTAACGGATTTTGAGACTGTACCAACGAAAAAAGGTATTTTTGCAATGGGGGTTTTCACACTGATTTTTGGAATGATCACGTTAGCTGTCGAGTTTTTCGAAAGTGTCATAATCTCTTCATGAATCGTCTTTTTTATTCCAACACCATCAGTAACGGTACAAGTGGCTTGCAAAATGCCATTGCCAACGTTTGGAACATCTATCACGAAAGTATAAACGTTATCAGGATTAGCCGTTAGAACACGAATAACATTATCGAATTTTAAACCAACTTTTCCAATTCCATTTGGAGAGTAAGCATAAACCGTAAAAGTTGCACTTTTACCGCTTTTAACCACACTTGGCCACTTCACAAATTGAACATAAGGTGGGACATTTCTGGCGTTGATCGAACTTATTTCAAAATTCTTTGTTGTTACTAATCCTTGACCGTTAAAAGCCGTAACCGAGATCTTATGAATTCCTATATTTGAAAATGTCCAATCAATTGTATCAGATATCAAAGGCACATTTTCTCCGTCGATCGTCATCGAAACTGATTCAATGCCACTTTGAAGATCGTAAACTTTCAACGTGATAGGAAACTTTACCCCTACGGCTACAGTTTTAGGAAATTTTACATTAACAATCGGGGGAGTAGAATCAGCAACAAAAAAACTATCCTTCTTGGTAGCCAAATTGCCAGCGCGATCTTCGGCTAAGACAGTAACACGATGTGAACCGTAAACTCCATACCAATTCGATATGTAAACAGATGTGCCTTTTTGAGACGTGGGAAGTGGAGAACCATCTATCTCAAAAACCACACTGTCAACTCCACTTCCCGTATCAATCACATCGGCACTGAAAGATATATTTGTTCTCGAAAGCAACGTTGAAGATGTTGTGAAATTCGTTATTGACGGCGGTGTGTTATCTTTGACAAGCATACAAGATGTCAGCAAAAGAAGCAACACCACCAAGGAGACAAAAAATACAAACTTTTCCATATTAAAACGCCAGACCTACGCCAAATCTCCATTCATCTATACCACTAAAAGACCATTTAGGCTGATAAGTGAACGTACCTTGCGCTTCAGCAAAAAACGCAACTCCTTTCAAAAACACGTCCACTCCTCCTCTGTAATAAAGAGGTTCAAATGAGACAGGGCCAAACTTACTATTGGGAATATCATACCATGTAAGTATTCCAACACCCATGTAAGGCCTTATTTCCCCAGTTGGAAGTGAAAACAGTATAGAAGGCATAAGGTTCCATCGTTGAATGCTCCCAACCTTGCTGAAATCAAAATTGCTTCCAAGATTCCCCTCCACCGTTAATTCAAAACCGATAGTTCCCAGGGATTTGACCGTCACCCCAATTGCATAATTCGGAGAAGCAGTTGAAGTTATGATGCCTATACTTCCGTTTATTGATGCAACTCCGAAAACCGCAACCGAGGATAGTAGCAAAAGCAAAGATATTAAAGCAAATTTTCTCATTTGACTTTGATCGTTTTAATGTTCAACGATCTTACACCTCCCCTTTATCAGTAGATAGTGAATAACAACAATACCATGATTGATGCAAAAATCCCAATTAACCACCACCAAATCCACAAGGTGGTCGCTTTGACTACGTTTGAATAGCCTGATTCTCCATAAGCATTGATTGCCTTTACTTTGTAGTAATATGTTGTAGATAAATTGAGACTACTATCTGTGTAATTTGTAGAACTTGTTTCAGCAATCCGAGAAAAATGTTGACCATTTGTCGAGCGGTAAATTTTATAATCAGACGCCCCAGGAGATGCATTCCACGCAATTGAGATCGAATTGTAGCTTACAGAAGTTGTGTGCAAATTTGTCGGCACAGGTGGGATTACTCTAACAGAAATTTTTCTTGAAAATCTTTTCTCAGCCGACTTATTAAAATTATTGGTAGCTTTTACCGTGAAATTCACATTCGTTGCCTCACTTACTATAACTTTTGAAAAATCCACCGGAACCAACGCCACCCACTTTCCATCTCTATAATCAGCAGCAACGCCATTGATCTTGACGCTTTTAACTCCCGCTTCGTCTTTTATAACAACAGAAGCTGTGAATGTAACTTTTTGGGGTTTTACTACCTTGGGGGAAACTTCAAAAGATTGAACAACAGGTGGTGCGATATAAACAACTATCGTCGCGGCGACGGTTAATTTCATACCAGTAATCAAAAGCATTTTAGCTTTAAGTGAATGTTCACCATCTGCCAGTTTTTTTGTGCTGAAAGGTACTTCAAAGATTTTTGGAGAATTTGAAACGGGTGAAAGTTCCCTGTCTATCAGAATAGTTTTATCCAACGAGATCGTAAGGGATTTTCTGCCAAAAGCGGAGTTTACAATCACGAAAACACTTCCCGTACTTGGTGAAATCAAACTAAAAGATTTAGGAACCGCCCAAATGGAAATTTCTTTATTCACATCCACATTTATTTTGGGTGAAAGAACCAAAATGGTTGCTACAGAAGTATTCCAAGGATCGGACTTGCTTTTGGCTCTGACCGTGAGATAAGAATACCACGCATTCTTAAGAGATATTTTAAGTGCCAAAGATTTCTTATTAGTATTATTTGAAAATATTGTCTTTCCATCCCTTAGAATATCATACACGACATTTTTTTCGCTCGAAAGAAAAGTGAGCTTAAAAGTTCCGTTTCTTCCTAATATTACAATTGCTGGATACACCTCAAAAGACGGTCCCAATCCTACTGAACGAACAACGAAAGGCTGCGCCCACGCCATAGAAAACAGCGTGAGCATGAGCACAGCAATCAAAAGAATTTTAACGTTTGCCATCTTAGAAAGCCCAATTTGTGAAGTTATTTCCAATAGTATTTCCCGCTTTGTCCGTAACATTTTTAATCTCCACCTTGTAGATTTTATTTCTCTGAATCTTTCCTCCTATAAATTGATTCACAATCACTTCGTTATCGGACACTTCGCCACTTCCAGTGAGCTTTTCTTTTCCGTTGGAAGAGATCAATACCACTTCCGGTTTGCCTTGTACGGATTCACTCATAGTTATAATAACAACGCCATCTTTTGTGATGTTAACGTTCCTTATGTAAGGTGGAACAGTATCAACGTAGATGTACTTTTTATTCGCGGTCGAAGGATTCCCGGCAAGATCGACAGCACTCAATTCGATCGAAATATTTTTGCCGTTTATTCCAGAAAATGCACGTCTTAAATTCACAGTATTTGTACCGCTTTTATTGTAAGCATGACTGTAAAGAATGGCTCCATTTTCGGATTTTACCACTAAATATCCGTATTTCAAATACTCATCTTCAATGGAAAACTTTATGTTTGCACTTGAAGAAGTATTCACAACATTCGGAACTTCTATATTCAACTTTGGAGGTATACTATCAACGACTACGGAGAATCCAACCTTAACAGTTGTAACTTTCCCATTGATAGTATTAGTGGAAACGACTTTGATGAAGTGAGTTCCGGAAATCATTGCGCCATTTGAAATTGGTTTCTTAGTCCAATCCATGTACATTTTTGTTTCGGGTTTAACTTTTCCATCGGTGAGTGCCACATATTCCAATTTCGGTTTACTTTTGAAGTAATACACTCCATTTGGATTGACGCGTACCTTTTTACCGTTGCTACTCACAAGATAGAGAGTTACCTTCGGCGGATTCACATCAACAAAAACTTTTCTTGACAATGTCCGTTTGTTTCCAAACACATCTATGGCAGAAATGGTGACATTAAAATTCCTGCTCCTTTTGAAAGATGGTGCAATGAGAGTTTTACTCCAAAGATCGGAGTGAGGAGCTATCCTCTTCATGAGTTTGTTGTTTACACTCACATATTTTACTCCGCCACCGCTATCAACAACTTTTGCCGTAACTTTAAAGTTTTGATCTGGACCAATCGTCGCGGGTAAAGTTACATTCGAAATAACTGGTGGTGTACCGTCAAAACCAAGTCTGTACTCTTTCGCGCATTCCGTGGACTTTCCATTTATAGGATTCAACGCTTCGCATTTTAGTGTATAAACGCCGGATTTTGTCACAAGTGTAGCTCCATTAAATATCATCGACGGCGATGATTCTGGTTGATCTTTTTTCAGAGTACATGTTGCTATTGGCTCAACACCGGAATCTGTTTTCACCACAACGTTAATATAAAATGGCACATAGGAACGTCCACCTTTAGTCCAATAAGTGCCATTTCTGTAGTGATTGTTTGGAAAGAGACTGCAAGTTATTTGCGGTGAACGAGCATCGATATAAATCTTTTTATCTTTTTGCGATTGATTCCCAAGCCAATCTTTTGCAACAACCTTCACAGTCCAATAACCGCTTTTACTCAACTCAGGCGTTTTTAAAACCGCTTGATACTTTCCATTTGAGTATGTGGCTTTGACATCATTCACTTTAACACTCTTTATTCCTATGCCAGTATCTGTGACTTTTACAATAACTGTGGCACTTTGGCTGGGCCCCTTCGTGGCTGGAAGCGTAATACTTTCAATTGTTGGAGGCGTATTGTCAAACCCAACCATGTAAGTCTTTCTAAGAGTATTTGTTTTTCCATTGACAGGATTGGTACTAATGATATAAACGGAATTATTTCCCGACTTTGTCAAATCAACGTCAATGGAAGTAGCCTTTCCGCTAAACACCCCTTCGCCGTTGACTTTAACTATTACTACAGGCAAAACGTCACACATCGTCATCGACTTCACACTCAGGATCAATGGATGAGTCTTGTTCCAATAAATGCCATTATGTAAAAGAGATGCTTTGGGTGTGACTGACAATGTTGGAGATGCGTCATCAACACATATCTTCAATGTTGTCGATATAGTCGTAGAATTGTTTAATTTATCCCACAGAGTGATTTTTAAAGGATAAAGATTTCTTCCTGATTTCAATTGAGCGATTGAAAAGGTGCGAGTATTTCCCTTTCCCACAGCCTTTACTGGAGAAATTGTAATGTTTTTCAATCCAACACCGGTTCCATCGTTAGCGGTGATGGTAACTGTCAACGTGGAAGTGGGAGCGATGACAACGTAACCATCGTTGTTGATAAATTTGTTTGATGAAAATTTTATGGATTTTATAGATGGAGGACGATGGTCAAACTTGAGATAAAACCTCAAAGTCGTGGATGCCTCAAGCCTATTGACAGGATCGATGACAATAATAGATACGGTGTAAGTTCCTGCTGTGGCAAACCTGGTTTGAAAAACGTTCCACTCCTGAGACTTTCCGTTAACTTTGAAAACCGGTTTTATACCACACAGTTCACTTGTGGATGAAGCCCAAACAGTGAGAGTCAAAGGGGATTTCTTCCTCCACAGTGTAATCTTACCTTTGACATTATTAAAATATTGAGCATCGGTTTTTATATCTATCTCTGGTTTTGAACCGTCAACAAAAACATTTAATTTCTTAGACGTTATATTGCCAGCGTTATCAACAGCCACAACAGAAATAGACCATGGTCCCGTTTTTTCCGGCGTTGTGAGCTTCAAGGTCCATTCGTTTTTCTCTGGTCCTCTTCTTGCTTTCTTATTATTTATCTTCACAAAAGATATACCACTTAGAGTGGAAACGGCGGTGATCTTGATATCAACACTTGTGGAAGCTGGAAGACATTTACTCACTTTGAAAATTTTAACTAAAGGCGGCTTGTTGTCAACTTTATACGATAAGATACTATTTGGACTTGAATACAACTCGGCATTTACGTTTATAATCCTTGCTGAGAATGTGTGCCATCCGTTTGGCATTTTAGCCGTCCCAAATGTAAAAGTATAATCATGAATCCACGGTAAGGCAGGAGTTGGATTGCTCCAGGTTTTTATAACATTTCCATCAACCATGAATTGCAATTTTTGTATCCCGATTCCTCCATAGACTTTGACATTAAATACCGCCGTACCGCTGAAAGAGTTCTTACTGATCTTCATTTTGGGTGTTACCACGATAACCGGATTGGCATGTTCTGAAATGTAAACTGTAACACTTCCCAAATGCTTTTTTCCATCTTTAGTCAAGACCGTTACATGAACTGTTGTAGATGCTTTTGTTTGCCAAGAAGGCAAATTCGGAGCATAGAATCTGAAAGATGCTGGAACACTTTCAAAAGTTTCAGATGTTCCATCAAAACTCGCAGTTACTGAAACTACATTCCTAAGATCTGAATTTACCATTACAGTAAATGGCGCTTTTGGTGGAAGCATTTGGGGATTAACAATAAGGTTAACTTGTGCAAATGCAAAAACTGCTGCGATCAACAGAAAGAACACCCCAATGAAAGAAACTTTCTTCACTTTTATTCCCCCTTTCATTAATGGTTAACAGTGCCTAAAAATAAATGTTCTTCCCAAATACTTCTTTAAATTATACACCCTTACACTGTTTCTTGATCATACGTTTAACTAATTCTTAACATTCGGTGTCCTGTATAGTGAAACATCATAATTCTCAAGTTGTGCGTCAACTTTACAAGTCAATGGCTTTTAACAAAAATACATCGCTTTTCAAACGACAAGGGAATTTTTTTGAAGTTTTATCAAAACTGACTCGCTCGTTTATCCATTGTCAAGTTCACAAGATATGAGGTTGAAAAACACACAAGACCTGCCGAGACTTCTAAAAAAATTCCCTGACCACTTGCAAAGCAGAAATGAATATAAAGTTCAATTATCCCCGTCAAATCGATGAGGACCAAATTTAGTTTGGATTCAAATTGAATTTGAATATTCGGCATATTGAAATATTAGGTTGCAATGTGTTAAAATGATTTCAAAGCGGTACTCAAATTATGCAAGTCTGACTAAGAAAACTCTCAAGCTTACGACGAAATCTGTGATTATGTGCAATCAAGCGAAAAAGTACAACGTAATAAATTATTCTCATACGCTCAACGAAGTCCCTTAAGCC
>JALSLY010000058.1 GCA_026988035.1 Thermotogae bacterium | reverse complement strand
GTCACTATTTCTGGAGCAATTGGAAACTATTTGAGTACTTCTCAACGATCAACGGGAAGTTCTGCTATATTTCTTGGCAACTTCATTTATCAACTCATAATGAAGATCGGCATTGCCCTTTTGGCAATTGGCATTTTAGATATTTACTACCAGAAATGGGAATACGAGAGATCCCTTAGAATGACGAAAAAAGAAGTAAAAGATGAAATGAAAGACACGGAGGGAAACCCCCAAATTAAAAACAAGCAACGTCAAAAGATGTTGCTACTTGCTCGTAGTCGTATGATGCAAAATGTGAAAAACGCCGATGTGATTGTCACTAACCCAACTCATGTGGCTGTTGCCATCGAATACAAAGAAGCCATGAACGCTCCTAAAGTAATAGCCAAAGGTGCGGGAGAAGTGGCTGAAAGAATAAAAAAGCTCGCAAGGGAACACAAGATACCAATTCTAAGAAATCCACCACTTGCGAGGGAACTTTTTAAGAGTGTGGAAATTGGCGAAGAGATACCATCGAGGCTTTACAAAGCCATCGCCGAGTTACTTGTTACTATTTACAAGATGAAAAACAAGGTGTGAAAAAGGTATGAGGTGGATAGATGTCCCGTTATAATGATATTTTCGTGGCTATTGGTGTTTTGTTCATAATTCTCTTGTTGATATTGCCAATAACAGGTGGGATGCTGGATGTTTTTCAGATTATAAACATCACGATATCCATTTTGGTTCTTTTAACCACCATGTATCTCAAGCGCTCGATACAGCTTTCATCTTTCCCAACTATTGTGTTGATCTTAACGATTTACAGAGTTGCCCTTAATGTGGCAGCAACTCGGTTGATACTCTTAGAAGGGAAAAATTTTGATGGACATGTAATACGTGCCTTTGGTAATTTTGTAGTTGGCGGTAATTATGTAGTTGGCCTCGTTATATTTTTCATACTTGTAGTCGTTCAATACATTGTGATAACAAAAGGAGCCGAAAGAGTATCAGAAGTCGCGGCTCGTTTTACTTTGGACGCCATGCCTGGCAAGCAAATGTCAATAGATGCCGATTACAATGCTGGCATAATCACAGAGTCTGAGGCGCGTCGGCGAAGAGAAGAGATAAGGCGTGAAGCGGATTTTTACGGCGCTATGGATGGAGCATCCAAGTTCGTGCGTGGAGATGCGATATCCACTATAATAATAGTTTTTATAAACATAATAGGTGGTCTTGTGATTGGAATGTTGCTTCATCATATGGGAGCTGGAGAGGCCGCTCAAACTTATGTGCTTTTGACTGTGGGAGATGGACTCGTAACTCAAATACCAGCCATGCTTATGTCCACATCTACTGGCATAATAGTATCAAGGGCTGCATCTAAACACTCTCTTGGTCAAGATATTGTGCGAGAGCTTTCTTCTGAGCCACGAGCATTGACAATAGCCGGGATCGCGATTTTGTTGCTTGGAATTTTTACACCATTGCCTACTGTATCAATGATGCTTGTCGGTCTTACAACACTCATACTTGGATACGTTGCTTCACGAGCACCTCTGAGAGAAGAACCTGAAACTGCTTCTGGGGTGGGAGCTCCTGGAAAAGTTGAACCGTCCGGAGGAGTCGGAGGAAATATTCCATTGAGCACCCCGATGGACATGTCAGATATCATAACTACAGATACGGTGGAGATTGAGATTGGGTACGGTTTAATTCCACTTGCCGATAGAACTCAAGGTGGAGATCTCCTTGATAGAGTAACAATGGTGCGAAAGCAGATAGCATACGAATTAGGATTAATGGTCAGTCCAATAAGAGTACGAGACAGCGTTTTACTTAAACCAAACGAATACATAGTAAAGATTCTTGGATCAGAGGTGACACGTTACGAAATATTTCCCAACAGACTGCTCGCTATGAATCCGGGAGTTGTTGAAGAAAAAATAGAGGGAATCCCAACGAAAGAACCGGCTTTTGGATTAGAAGCTTTTTGGATCACCGAAGATCAGCGAGAGATTGCAAGAGGACTGGGATATACGGTTGTTGATGCTCCTAGTGTTTTCGCGACGCATTTAACAGAAATTTTAAGAAGTCATGCTGCCGAACTTTTGGGACGAAGAGAAATGGAAATGCTGCTTGAGGGTTTAAGACAAAAGATTCCATCGCTCGTTGATGACTTGATTCCTGGTATAATAAAAGAACCTACTGTTCGCAATGTGCTAAAGAGACTTTTAGAGGAAAAAATATCCATTCGTAACCTTCCGGTGATCTTTGAAACACTTATAGAACATGGAGAAAGGACTTCTGATGTATCTGAGCTCACGCAAGAAGTTAGAATCGCGTTGAAACGCCAAATCAGTGAATCGGTAAAATCAGAAGACGGCTATGTTCATGCGGTAGCGTTATCGCAATCTTTAGAAGAAAAACTAAATGAATCTATGGCTACTTCTGGTGACAGGAAGGTTTTTAACGTAAATCCGGAAGTTATGTCCAAAATTGTAGATTCAATAGCACTTTTGTTGAAAAAAATTATGGAAAAAGGAAATTACCCAATTATTATATGCTCAGCATCCATAAGAGAAGCAATGGCACGTTACATTCTAAAAAGTTTACCCAAGATCCCAGTGGTTGCTTATGAAGAGATGGCAGATGATGTGAAATTGAAAGTGGAAGATATTGTAAATGTATAATGTAGATAATTGATATTGGGGTTGATTTTGTGGAATTGAAGAAGTTCATTGCCAATAACATGGCAGAGGCCATAATAAAAGTGAAGAACGAACTTGGTTCTGACGCTGTAATACTTCAAACTCGCCGTGTTAGACGAGGAGGATTTCTTGGCATTGGCTCGAAGGTTTATATCGAAGTCACAGCTATGAATGATGAGCATAAAAATGAGCCCGGCTCTTCTCAGCCACACACGGTAATTGCCAACGAATCTTCTTTACAGTTGAAGGCCGAATTAACTGATATAAAGCAAACACTGAAAAGTGTCAGTGAAAAGTTGTCAAGCGTTCATACACTTGGAAAGTTTCCAGAACCTTTTGAAGGCATTCATATGAAGCTTATGGAATTAGGGCTCAAGTTCTCTGAAGCTACATCAATCGTGGAAAAAATGAGTCAGAATATGACACCATTAGAAGCCATGGACGATGAGAAAATATCCGGAGCTTTGAAAATGCACTTTTATGGGATTGTTAAGACTCAAAGAGTGGCGTTTACCGTGCCCCAAAAGATCGTCTTTGTCGGCCCAACCGGTGTGGGTAAGACAACAACCCTTGCAAAGATCGCTGCAATGTTGCGGATAAAAGAAAAACTTCCTTTAACCATTTTAACGTTGGATACTTATCGAATAGCAGCTGCTCAACAATTAAAAACGTATGCAGATATAATGCATATGCCTTTTAAAGTGGTTTATACTCCCCAAGAGGCTGAAGAAGTTTCCTCTAACACTAAAGAAAGTTTGATTCTGGTGGACACTGCTGGAAGAAGTCAGAAGGATGAAATGAAAATCGGAGAAATATCGGCATATGTTCGTGCTATTAAGCCGGAAGTGGTTTTTCTTACCATTGACGCGACGAAAAAAAGATCAGATGTAGAGGACGTGATCTCACGCTTTGCAAGCATAGCACCCACTCATATTATTCTCACCAAAATTGATGAAACTTCTTCTATCCTTGGCATTATGACTTCCTTGGGGGCTTCTAAGATACCGCTCAGTTTTGTTACCAATGGTCAGAATGTGCCGGAAGATATAATGTATGCTGATGAATTGGACATATCGACGCTGATAGTCAAGGAGGTCCTTGCCAAATGATTCATGATCAAGCGGCCACATTGAGAGATGAACTGAAAACGGCTCGTTTCATCACCATTGCTTCAGGAAAAGGTGGTGTCGGCAAATCTCTTGTGACTGTGAACGTGGCGATCTCGTTGTCAAAAATGAATAAAAAAGTGTTAGTGATAGATATGGATGTGGGATTTGCTAATCTTGAAGTTCTTGGAGGAATACATGTTGAACACACTCTTAAGGACTTTTTTAACGGCGTGAGTTTGAACGAGATCATCGAAAAAACAAAATACGGATTTTGGCTTTTAAGCAGTGGAAATGATGTAAATGATATATACGCCTTCCAAATGGGAGAGAAAGAAAGACTTTTCTCTGAATTTCAAAGGCTTGGAAGCGAGATGGACTACATTCTTATCGACATGGGAGCTGGATATTCTGCTCTCATGGATAATGTATACACGATTACGGACGATTTTATCCTTGTTATAACTCCGGAGCCAACAGCTATAATGGATGGATACACTTTTTTGAAAATATTATCCATAAAAGGGCTGAAAAGCAGGATGTTTCTGGTTGTCAACATGGTCAACGATCTTTCAGAAGGACGACTCTTAATCAAGAAATTTGGAGAAGTTACCTCTAAATTTACTTCTCTCCGATTCGAAAAAGCATATTCTATACTAAACGATCCAAGGGTTAAGCGCTCTGTTAGAGAACAAAAGCCATTTGTAATTTCGCACGAAAAAATACAGCCCACGTTTGGGATCATGGGAATATCTTCAGCCATTGCCGGAAGAGATGGCCAGAACAACGCTCCAGAAAGAATGAGTTTTGCCAGCAAGATCAAGAGATTTTTCAGATTGGGGAGATAGGGATTGGCTTATTTTCTCGAAGAAGTTGATATTGGTCGTATAAAACCTGGCATGCCTTTAAGAATAGAAGTGAGTTCAATTCCAGGATTTACAGGAGGGGAGTTTAAATCTAAAGTAGAAGATATCATTGAGAATTCGCTGAAAGCCGCTATGCCATCCTTGAAAGGCAGACTTGTTCCCATTCCGGTTGGTATCACAGCAAGAATTTCTGCCATTGATAAGAAGTCGTTGTATGTCTTCTATGGAACTGTTTCCAAAAATGAAGAAGAAGGCAATATCCCGATTACTATTTTCAGCATACGAGGAAAGATTAGAAGAGTTCAAAGAAGAAGGTTTCTTCGCATACAATTCGTCTCACGTGGTACTTTAAGGATTTCTGGGGCAGAGGAAGATATACCTTTTATGAGCTTAGATGTGAGCGCAGGCGGCATGAAGATAGCAACGATGGCGAAATTAGAAGTGGGAATAAAAGTCAGCGTCGATTTCAAATTCGAAGAAGGTCTTGAACTCAAAAAACAAGAAGCCACTATTTTAAGAGAAGTAAAATCAGAATCTGGGGATTTTCATACTTACGGAATAGCGTTTTTCAATATGCCCCTTTCTATGCAAGACAAGATAATGAAATTTGTTTTCAAGCTGGAGTTAAAGTCGAAGGGAGGAAGAAAAGATTGAAATGGAAAGATCAACTTAGCGAGATGCAGCTCGATGTGCTTAAGGAAATAGGAAACATAGGAGCCGGTAATGCCGCCACAGCTCTTTCGAACATGATAGAAAAAAACGTGGGCATAGAAGTTCCAAAGGTTCACGTGGTGGACTTATCGGAGATTTACAGGGTGTTTAGTTCTCCAGAAGAAATATCTGCATCTACCGTTGTGCCAATAAAAGGGGAAGCGCCAGGGAAAATGCTCATGATTTTCAACTCCGAATCTGCCAAAAAACTGATTTCATTCCTGATCGGTCAAAAGCCCGAAAATCTCACTGAATTGGATGAAATGCAGTCTTCTGTTTTGAAAGAGATAGGAAATATAATGTGTTCGTCTTACATCATAGCACTTTCGAACTTTACCTCCCTCTTCATGGAAACGGATGTTCCCATGCTTGTGGTCGATATGCTTGGTGCGGTGATAGCGGAAACATCCATTTTGGCATCTGAAGAATATGACGACGTGATAATGGTTGAAAATATTTTGAAAATAAAAGACAGCAAGGACATAAATGGATTTTTGACCATGTTTCCACAACACGGGAGCCTTGAAAAGATATTCTCAAAACTTGGAATTTCATGAGGTCGACATGTAATGGGGAATAAGATCATAATAGGTATTGGAGAATACGTTGTTGCCAACAATCCCACCATTCTTGTCACAATCGGTCTCGGCTCTTGTGTTGGAGTTTGTGTTAGAGACAAGCGAAACCGAATTGGTGGCATGATCCATGTGATGTTGCCTGAAACCAAAGATACGTCTAAGAGGATGAGCAAGTATGCGGATCCTGGAATAAAGCTTATGATCAACGAAATGGTTAAAAAGGGAGCCAACCTCCGAAATTTCGAAGCCAAGATAGCCGGTGGGGCCTCTATGTTTCAAACAAAAGGATTTGATGTTGGGAAGAGAAATGTGGAAAAGGTGAAAGAAGTTCTCCGTTCGCTAAATATCCCGTTGATTGCTGAGGACACAGGAAAAAATCGTGCAAGAAGCATAGAATTTCATATTGAAACCGGTGAGCTTTTTGTGAAAAAGGTTGGTGGGAAAGAGAAGGTTGAAATCATCAAGATATAAAGCGTGGATTTACGCATTTATGATTTTCGAGCTTTTCTTTTTGCTTTTAAATTTTGCAGGTGGTTGGACACTTTTGGAGTCTATCGTGAGAGCCACAATATCTTCTGGTATATTGGAATTCTTGATCTTTTTAGTTTATATAGTTGTCGTGAAGAAGAAAGATAAAAAACTAAAGGGGAGTGTTTTTGATCAAAAGGATTCCGATAAATGATTTTGGGGGGCGATTATTGCTGAAATCTTATGTGGATAAAGAGTGGGCGGTGAGAAAATTTACACCATTGATTCGAAAGTTGGCATATGATCTCGCGAGATCACTTCCTCCCTCTGTAGAAGTTGAAGATCTGATCCAAGAAGGCGTAATTGGATTACTTGGGGCGATAGAACGTTTTAATCCGTCAAAGCACGTAAAGCTTTCCACTTATGTCGTTAGCAGAATAAAAGGGGCTATGCTTGATTACTTGAGAACCATAGACTGGATGCCACGAACCCTGAGAAAGAAACTGAAAGACGTTGAACGTGCACGTTCGAAATTTTTTTATGAGGATCCTGAGACTGCAAGATCCAAGATGTCGGCAGAACTCGGGATGAGCGTGAAAGAAATCGAGATCGTGGAACGTGAAATACTTCGAAATCAGGTATTATCTTTAGATAGATACCTTTTACCAAACGAAGAATTTGCTGATTTGATTCCATCCGGAGATCGTACGCCAAAAGAATTGTATGAAGAAGAAGAAACGATTTTAAAACTTAAAGAAGCAATTGAGAGTCTAACTGAAAGAGAAAAGTTGTTACTCTCGCTTTATTACAGTGAAGAGTTGACTTTTAAGGAAATTGCTCATATTCTTGGTATAAGTGAATCGAGAGTTTGTCAGATACATTCAATGTCTCTTTCTAAAATTAAGGACAAACTGAAAGGGATGAGGTAATTTGTTAAGACCTGTTGATTTACAGGTTGTGATCGTGAAAGGTGTGGACAATGCTCAAAATGTTAGCTATTCTCAGCAATTAATGAGCTCCGCACAACAAATTATGAGTCTTGAAGAACAAAAAAAGATTGCCGAAGATCGCCATAGAGTGCTTGCAAGAGATGAATCTCGAAATCCAAATGTTCACACATCCACAGAGTCGAGAGGAAATGGTAATTATTATTCTTCTCAAAAACGTGGAAAGAAAAAACAAAATGTCGATCCTTACCGAGGAAAGGTGATAGACGTACGCCTGTGAAAGAATGGAAAGAGAAAATTGAAGATGCCGCACATAGGCTCAAAATAAACGGTTCGAGAATTAATATTTATTCGGCCGGAAAAGCAGAGTTGCTTTCTTGTGTTTTGTCATTAATCCATCATGATGAAAATCCAACAGTTGTTCTTCCAAATGCTCGGTATGCTCAAGAAATATCCAAAAACATGGACGAATTAAATGTAAAACATTTTGTTCTTCCTGATGTTGATATTTTACCTTTTGAGACCCTTGAACCATCTAAGCAGGGGATTTCTTCGAGAATAGAGGCCCTTAGTGCTATCTTTACAGGTGAAAAAACAATTGTAACAGATGTAATGGCCCTTCTCAAACGTACAGCTCCACCTTGGTTTTTAAAAGAAAAACATGTGCTATCTGTAGGTGAACAGCTTCCGAGTGATCTTATAAAGTGGCTCGTAAGTGTGGGTTACACGCGCACAATGACAGTAAGGAGTGTTGGGGAATTTGCTGTGAGAGGAAACGTTATTGACTTTTTTTCTCCCAAAAGTGGTCCTGTGCGAGTTGAAACCTTCGATGTAGATATAGAATCATTGCGCGTTTTTGATCCTGAAACGCAGCTTAGTATTTCAAAATTGAGAACCGTGGAAGTATTACCCTTTATGGAAATTCATAAGAGCGAAGAGTCGTTAGCGATGGCTCGCGAAAGACTTCAGAGGCAAGGACATCTTGAGCTTTCTCAAAAGCCAGCGGAACAACTTCAAGGGATGAATGGATTGTTTTGGAAAGATTCCTATTGCGGATTGGATTATATTCCCGACAGTGTACATCTCGTTGTTTATGATTTCGAGGAATGTAAGTCTCGTTATGAAGAGTATGAACGTGAAATATTTGAGCTGTATGATGAATCGTTTCGTGAAATTTATAAGCGTTTCTCTTACGCTCCGTTTGAAAGATTCGATCATATTAAGGTGATACATGTCTCAAAAAAACCCCTTCGGATGCCATTCGATGATTCTTTTACGTTTTCTGTGGGAATCGATGTACCTCTTGTCTTTGAAAGACAAGTTCCCCGGCAATTCGCTGAAAAAGCGGAAGGTTTTTCTGAAATAGAACCCGGAAGTCTTGTTGTACATTCCGATCATGGTATAGGAATATATCAAGGAACTCAGATAATAGAAGATGCCGACGGCGTACATGAATATCTAAAAATACTTTACAAAAATGACGCTGTGCTCTATGTTCCGGTTGAAAAATTCACAAAAATCAACAAATATATAGGATCCAGAGGAAAGGTTGCCCTATCTGATATAAATGGAAAAGAATGGCGAAGAACTAAAGAAAAAGTGAGGGCAGACGTTGAAGCTGATGTTAAAGCATTACTAAGGCTTTATGCTATGCGAGAGGAATCTCGAGGATTTTCATTTTCTGAGAGTGTAGAGCTTGAAGAAGCATTTTCAAACAGTTTTAAGTACGTTGAAACGCCAGATCAGGAAAAAGCTCTTGAAGACGTTTTTAGAGACATGGCTTCTGTGAAACCTATGGATAGGCTCATATGCGGTGATGCCGGTTTTGGAAAAACGGAAATCGCGCTTAGGGCTGCGTTCCGCGCGGTGGTAAACGGGAAACAAGTGGCAGTTCTCGTACCAACAACAGTTCTTGCGAGACAGCATTACAATCTTTTTCTGTCGCGTATGGAGCCATTTGGTATCAAGGTTTCCCTTTTATCATCTCAGGTTAGTCCCTTGGAAAAAGCGGAAATAATAAGAGAAATAGTTAGCGGAAAGATAGACGTGGTCATTGGCACTCATTCTCTGATATCCGGAAAAGTGTCTTTTAAAGATCTGGGATTAGTGATAATAGATGAAGAACAAAGATTTGGAACAAAGCAAAAAGAATCTTTAAAAAAATTGCGCCTAAATGTTGATGTATTAACACTTGCCGCAACTCCCATTCCGAGAACTTTACACATGGCTCTTGCAGGGATAAAAGAAATGTCGGTGATCCAAACCCCACCTATTGGGAGAGCTACACCAAGAATCTATGCAGCAAAGTGGAATGAAAAAATCGTTCAAAGCGCGATTCTTAGAGAAATTAACCGCGGTGGGCAGGTCTTTTACGTTCATAACAGGGTTGAAGATTTAGAAGAAGTAGTTGAAAAACTGAAAAAATTGCTTCCTTCTTTGAATATAGCTTGCGTACACGGACAAATGCCAAAGTTGGCTTTTGTAAAAGCCATTGATGGATTTTATTCTGGAAATATCGACGTTTTAGTTGCAACAAGTGTGGTGGAAAACGGTGTGGATGTCCCGAATGCGAATACTCTTATCGTAGACGACGTAGAGAGATATGGATTGGGCCAGCTGTACCAACTCAAGGGAAGGGTTGGAAGATCTGACAAAAGAGCTTTCGTTTACCTTATGTACTTTAAAGAACCCTCTCCTTTAGTTAAAGAAAGACTCAATGCAATATCCAAGTATTCTGACCCTGGAAGTGCTATGGAATTGGCTCTTAAAGATATGGAAATCCGTGGAGTTGGCGAAGTTTTGGGTTTTCGACAACATGGACATATAGATTCTGTCGGATTACAAATGTATCGTGATATATTAAAAAGAACGATATCCAAGCTGAAAGGAGAAGACTTTGAGAAAGATTACAGAGAAGTAGACGTTGAACTTCCATCATCAGTGTTGCCAAGCGATTATGTTCCCGATTCGGTGGAAAGAATGAAACTTTATCGAAGATTAGCAGGTGTTCGGACAGTCGAAGAAGTGGATGAAATCACCGAGGAGATGCGTGACAGATTTGGTCCTATTCCAGCGTCCGTTGAAACACTTTTGGATCATTCTAAGATCAGAGCTTTAGTTTTATCACTTGGTATAGAAAGTATCAAAGCGCGAGGCAAGGATGTAGAAATGTTTTTTGCCAAAAGAGATAAGTTATCCAATTTTTCGAGATTTTACAAAGAGTGCTTAACAAATCCATCTAAAAATGTTATGATCTTGCGCGGTGTGATCGTTAAAAATGATCTCAAACCGTTGCTGAAAATATTACTAAATTACCAAAATAATGTATCACCTAAAAAGGAAGGAGTAGCTTGAATGAATTGGATGCAAAAAATGAGAAAACACGCTCTTCTTGTCGTATGGATAATCGTTATCACATTTGTGGTTGGTATCGCATGGTGGTCTATCTCAGCTTACATGGGAGGATCCCGAACATCAGGCGCGGCTGCCTATAAGCCATCCCCCAGTCAGGCGATCGCCTTGTTGACCAAGGATGGAACCCCACTTTCATATCAATATTGGATAATGCCAACTGAGTTTCAAAACTACATGCAAAAGATCATAGCCAATTACAAAAATTATTATGGAACCCAACCAGACTCATTGTTTGAAGAACCAAAACTTCAAGTAAATGCGATTAAACAATTGGTTGATCAGAAAGTCATAAGCTATTTCGCCAATACAAACAACGTAAGTGCCTCAAAGAATGAGATAGATTCGCAACTGAAGTCCATTGTTGATCGGTACACATCAAATCCACAGGCGAAAGATTACATAATCAAAAAATATGGCTCGATAAAGAATTTCGAAAACGAAATAAGGCCAAATGTGAAGCAAAGCCTCATAGCTCAAAAGGTTATGTCGTTGGTGGCAAACGTTACGGAAAAAGACGTCAAAACTTACTATGAATCTCACAAGACCGAGATAGAAAACAAATACGATGAAGTTAAGGCAGCTCACATACTCGTTCCCAGTGAAGCAACAGCAAATAAGATTCTTAATTTGATAAAATCCAAGAAGATAACTTTTTCTGAAGCTGCCAAAAAGTATTCAAAAGACACAGCTTCAGCCACAAATGGTGGAGAGCTTGGATGGTTCACACGAACACAAATGGTGCCACAGTTCAGTGATGCCGCTTTTAATGCAAAAGTTGGCCAAATTGTTGGACCAATACAAACTCGTTACGGATGGCATTTAATAGATGTTGAAGGCAAAAGGATCTACGACACATTTGATGCCATTAAATCATCCACACCCATTTACAATGAATTGGTAACTCAAGTTAAAGATAAGAAATTCGCGGATTGGTTGAAGAAGTACAAAAAAGATGAGAAAATTTCGTATCGAATTCAAGGTGAAGTATTGCCTTACGTTCAAGCATTTTATTCTATACCTGCAACAGACACCAAGAGGATCGAAACATTCATAAATGAAATGAATTCTTATGTATATCCATCTACAAATGCCACAGTTAACATATCGATAGATCCAAGATTATTGGCGCTCTACGAGTCTGCGCTTGAAGAATACAAAAGTGATTTGCAATCTCAGAATACAGCACTCGAAAGCTATCATTACAATTCTGGAACTTTCCCAGCAACCTACGCTAACCTTCCAGCTACTGTTTTACAAAAAAAGGTGGA
>JALSLY010000057.1 GCA_026988035.1 Thermotogae bacterium | reverse complement strand
TGACGCTTTAACAGGCAGAATTTCGAAAAATGAGGTCGTTCTGAAAGAATTGAAAGAGTGGAACAATTACATACAAAATGTAAATAAAATTAATGTCATAGCTTGTGGGACAAGCTACCATGCTGGCTTGATATTTAAATACTTTTTTGAGAGTCTCAGACCTTTCGATATAGAAGTGGAGGTCTCTTCTGAATACAGGTATAGAAATGTATTTATCAACAATCGCATATTAACAATTGTTATTAGCCAATCCGGAGAAACTGCAGATACACTTGAAAGCGTTAGATTGGTCAAATCTTTAGGTGGGAAGGTATTAGCGATATCCAACGTTGTTGGTTCCACACTAACACGTGAAGCAGATAAAACAATATACATAAACGCAGGTCCTGAGATCAGCGTGGCATCAACCAAGGCTTATATTGGGCAACTTACGGTATTGTATCTCTTAGCCCTTTACATAGACAAAATCTTTGGTGGAAATCATCCCAATATTGTTGGGGCGTTACGAAAATTGCCAGAGATCATGGATAATTTTATACTTTCTTCTTCAGAAATGATTAAAGAAGTTGCTGTAAAATACGTCGGGTACACGAATTTCATGTACATTGGAAGAGGAATAAACTATCCTTCGGCGCTTGAGGGGGCTCTCAAACTCAAAGAGATCAGTTACACAAATGCCGTTGGATATCAAGCAGGAGAGCTTAAGCACGGTCCTATCGCACTACTCGATGAAAAATTTCCGGTTATGGCTGTCGCTGTTGACGATCAGCTTCATAACAAAATGATATCCAATATTCTTGAGACCAAAGCAAGAAATGCTCATGTCGTAGCTATACTCACGGAAGGGGATCTGGAATCAACAAAACTGATCAATGACGCGATATATATCCCCAAACTATCTTCGTATCTGTATCCATTTTTAGTAGGTACTGTTTTTCAATTATTTGCATATTATGTGGCAGACGCACGTGAATTGAATATTGATATGCCACGTAATCTTGCAAAGAGTGTAACAATTGAATAGGGGGAGAGCGAGTTTGGAAATTTTGAAACGTATATGTGAGGAACTTTCAAAAGATGAAGACGCAGAGTTAACCATTTTGAAAATGAGTGCATTGAGTTACTTAACAGATTATTTTGTCATAGCTACTGCAGATTCAAATGTTCAAATGAAATCCATGCGAGATAGAGTTGTTGAGATCCTTAAAGAGAAAAAGCATCCCATAGTGTTTTATGATAAAAACACAGATCATGATTGGATGATTGTGGATGCGGAAGAGATAGTCATTCATATCTTTACCAAGAAAGCAAGAGATTTTTACGATCTGGAATCTCTATGGTCTGATGCTCAAAAAGTGGATCCGTATGAGGAGGGTGAGGCCTAATGTTTGATCACAAAGTGATAGACCAAAAATGGCAAAAGAAGTGGGAAGAAGCTGGCATTTTTCGTACTTTGGAAAATTCTGGCAAACCAAAGTATTACTCATTGGTAATGTTTCCATATCCCTCCGGGAGCATACACGTCGGTCATGTTAAAAATTACACGATTGGTGATGTTATAGCACGTTACAAGCGAATGCGAGGATATGACGTGCTTAATCCGTTTGGATTCGACGCTTTTGGCCTCCCCGCCGAAAATGCTGCGATCGCACACGGCAATGTTCATCCTGAAGAATGGACAAAAAGGAACATAGAAATAATTCGAAATCAAATAAAAAAGCTTGGATTTAGTTACGATTGGGATCGAGAGGTTATTACTTGCGATGAGAATTATTACAAATGGACTCAATGGATATTTCTGAAACTGTACGAGCGGGGTCTGGCTTACAAAAAAACAGGAGCAGTCAATTGGTGTCCGTCCTGTAAGACTGTTCTTGCGAATGAGCAAGTTGTTGATGGAAAATGCGAACGTTGTGGAACACTTGTTGTTGTAAAACAACTTGAGCAGTGGTATTTGAAAATTACCAATTATGCAGAAGAATTGGACAGTTTTTTGGACAAATTGGTTGGGTGGCCTGAAAATGTCAAAACGATGCAGAGAAATTGGATAGGTAAAAGTGTTGGAGCTGAAGTAAAATTCAAAATTGTGGAAAGCAAAAAAGAATTAAAGGTATTCACCACGAGGCCTGATACACTCTGGGGTGTAACCTTCATGGCAATTGCACCAGAATCACCCCTTTTAGAAGAACTTACCGCTCCAGAGAAAAAGGCGGATGTTGAAAAATTTCTTGCTGAATTGAAAACAAATAAAAATCGCTTCGAAAGATTTTCGATAGATGCACCAAAAGAGGGTGTTTTTCTTGGAACACATGCTATTAACCCCGTTAATGGAGAATCTATCCCAATATACGTCGCAAACTACATACTTTACGAATACGGAACAGGCGCAATTATGGCTGTTCCCGCTCATGACGCCCGCGATTATGCCTTTGCCATTAAATACTCTTTACCGATAAGGGAAGTGGTAAGTGCCAAAGGTTGTGAGCTTCCGTATGACGGAGATGGAATCCTGATAAATTCCGGACCATTTTCGGGAATGAAAAATAGGGAGGCATTCGAAAAAATATTCGATTACCTCAAAGAAAATGGGATCGGCGAAAAGGCGATCAATTACAAATTAAGAGATTGGCTCATATCCAGACAACGTTATTGGGGAGCTCCAATACCAGTTGTTTACTGTGAAAAATGCGGTATAGTTCCAGTAAATGAAAAGGATCTTCCTGTAAAACTGCCAATGGATGTGAAATTTGATCCAACAGGAAGGTCCCCATTAGCAAGCAATGAAGAATTTTTACACACCACTTGTCCAAAATGTGGTGGACCTGCTATTAGAGAAACTGATACAATGGACACTTTCGTCGATTCTTCTTGGTACTATATGAGATATGTTAACCCTCACGAAAACGAAAGACCATTCGTGAAAATGGATGTCGATCGGTGGTTGCCTGTCGATCAATACATTGGAGGTATTGAGCACGCGATTCTTCATTTGTTGTATTCAAGGTTCATAACTAAGGCCCTTAGAGATAGTGAATATTTGTCCTTTGACGAACCTTTCGAAAATCTTTTCACACAAGGAATGCTATACAAAAACGGAGCCAAGATGTCCAAGTCTAAAGGCAATGTAGTCTCTCCAGACGATATGATTGAAAAGTATGGTGCAGACACTCTTAGACTTTACATTCTTTTCATGGGTCCTCCTGAAAAGGATGCCGAATGGCAGGATACCGGCATAGAGGGAGTGCACAGATTCGTTTTAAAGATGTGGAATCTCTTTGAAAAAATTTTGCCAATTGTACATGCAAATCAGGACGTAAAGGCAATTCATGAAACATCTTTGCCAGACGCCGAATATGAGTTACGCATGAAACTTCATTCTACGATAAAGAAGATCACACAAGACATAGAAGGTGCTTTCCGATTCAATACTGTGGTAAGCAGTTTCATGGAATTAGTAAACACATTTACATCTTACGTGAACTCAACGCCCAGAGAGAAATTGAATACGAATTTACTCAAAGAGTTCACAGATAAATTTGTTCCCGCACTTTCTCCCTTTGCGCCTCATATTGCTGAAGAACTTTGGGAGCGTTTGGGAAAAAAGCCTTTTGTGACAAACGCTCAATGGCCAACATACGAAGAATCGGCCATTGTAGCTCGAAAGTTGGAAATGGCAATCATGGTCAATGGAAAAATAAAAGCTCACATAACAGTGGATTCAAAACTTTCAGATGAAGAAATTATAAACAAAGCGTTTGAAAACGAGAGAATAAGAGAAATTTTAAATGGAAAAGTGCCCAAAAAGACCTTCGTTGTGAGAAATAAACTCGTGAATGTGGTATTGTGAGGTGATCTGAATTGTCTCCTAAAAAAGTTCCCGCTCCTGTGGCAAAAAGACTTGCGCTTTATCATAGATGTGTAAATACGCTATTAAATTTAGGAAAAGATACAACATCTTCAAAAGAACTGGGTGAAAGGTTATCTCTCAAAGCAAGTCAAATTAGAAAAGATCTTTCTTACTTTGGCGATTTTGGAAAACGTGGGACTGGATACAATTTAAAATATTTGAGGGAATCTCTGGAGCATATACTCGGTATAAATAAACCTTGGAACATAGGGATCGTGGGTGCTGGAAATATTGGAATGGCGCTTTCAAATTACCAAGGTCTCATAAGAGACGGATACAAAGTTGTCGCACTTTTTGATAGAAATCCAGCAAAAGTTGGAAGTTTCGTTGGAACCCAAAAGATTCCAATTTATTCATTGGATGAAATGTGTAAAAAAATAAAAGAGCTTTCGATAGAGATAGGGGTTATAGCTGTACCTGCCGAACATGCACAAGCAGTTGCCGACAAACTTGTAGAATGTGGAATCAAGGGAATCGTTAACTTTGCACCAGTAAAATTGTACTTGAAAGGCGCAACACTCGAAGATGTAGATATATCAACATCATTTAAAGCTCTGACTTTCAAAATATGGGGTGGAATTCCTGATAAAAGTGCCACTTCTGCATCCACGACCAAATCGGTAAACGCGAGGGATTCTTTTGGAAAAACGTGAAAAACTCATAGAACGGATTGTGAAAGAGCGCGGCAACAGCGCTGCGCCGAAACTTGTGGATTTGCTTTTCACCGGAGATGCAAAGACTGCAGAGTTAGCATCCGAAGCTCTTGAAAGGTTAAACAGCTGTAGCGAAATAATCAAAAGGGTTGAAAAAGAAATTGAACTTGGAAGACATAACGTGGGTATCTTTTACGCTGCAGATCTGTTAGGAAACTTACGCTGTTCGCGTTCTGTTAAAACACTTTACAAAATCCTTGGAATTGTAAATGAGGAAAAAGAAGCTGTAGTAGTCTACGGTGCATTACTCAAATTAGGCATCAAGGAAGCAGAAAAATATCTCCTTTACGAATTTGAGGAAGATCCTTATATGAAGAAGTTCCTTATTGATATAGGCATAGCTTTAGAAACTTCAGACAATCCGGAAGTTTTCAAGGCAATCGTGGAGAAAACAAGAGAAAACCCTGAACTCATTGAAGTGATTCAAGCGATGTGTACCAGAACTCCTTCATTTCTTCGAATGTTACCAGAAGAATTCAAGGAAAGGATAAGATGCTGAATTTTGCGATCTACCTGAACGGCTTTGATGCGCTCTCGCTTGGCAGCGCAGCAATTTTAAAAGTGCTCAAAGAGCGCAAAATTATCCCAGAACGCATTTATACATGTGGAATTAGTTCTGTCTTTGCCACTGATTATGCCACGCAAGATGACTATTTTGAAAAAAGAGTAGCAAATAGATTCAATGTGTTATCCAAAGAATTTAAACCGCTCATGAACACAGTAAAAAAAGATTCGACGCTTGCAAAACTCACTGATTTCTACAAGATCATGTCAACGGCTACTTCTAAGAAAATAAAAGGTGTAGCAAAGGAAAAATTTGTAATATCCAGACTTGGCACTCTTTCCAAACCTAAAATGGACATCATATACTCGTCAGTGAACATTTTAGACACAGCAGAAGTCCTCATATCACATAAAGAATGGAAGGTTGGATTGAGAGCTTCTATAGCAATTGTTCCAATTTTTGCACCAGTTGAATACAAAGGGCAAAAGCTCGTCTCGACAACAATAGTAACCGGGGTTCCAGGATTTTCAACTATTGAGAACGAAAAACTTTTGAAGGTTTTCGTCAATACCATGCCACGTATTCCTGATGCATTTCCAAAGAGAACCTGGGAGATTATGCTCAAAGCAGATTACGCACGAACAATATTTTTGATCGATCGTTTCTCCAAAAAATTTGACTTTTTCCTAGATTTTTCCGAATACAGAAAAAAGATATCGGATTTTTCCCCGAGCTCTTGGATCCATGCTAAGGAAATAGCACGATCCATAATCTCTAAATTGCCCCTTAATTGAACCACGACTACTGATAGGCATCTATAGATCTTAATATTCTTATAGTATCATTTTCATTAGTTCTATCGCATTTTGGACAGCTTGGCCTTTATAAGAGTTGTTGAAGAAAACGTAAACAGGTTCCTTCACATTCCTTACTAAATTTGCTAAATATTCGAGCTCGTTCTGACTGTAAAAATAGTCGTATCTCTTACCTATTGAAGAACCAAACCAGTTGGTGTTTCTTCCATGAAATCTGAAATAAGATATTGGTCCAAGAGGTCTATTATTCCTGAATAGCTTTTCTAAAGGTGGCACGTCAACTGCAGCTACAGAAACACCTGACTTTGCAAGTTCTTCAAGCAACTCTTCTTTGTTCCAGGTATAATTTCGAAATTCAACAACCAATATATTGCCAAAAAATTCGTGCAGTTTCTTAATATAATTCACAAAACGAGGGTCATATTTAAAAGAGTAAGGAAATTGAGCAATAACGGCGCCAAGCTTGTTTTCGTTTGTCAAAGGGTAGAGCCCTTCCTGAAATTTATGCGACAACTTGTCGAGTTCATCATTGCCTGTCTTCCAAATCTCATGGGTAAATTTCTTATTCAATTTCACAGAGAATATGAATTTTTTCGGAGAACGTTCGACCAGTGACTCGATCGTTTTTGAATATGGCATCGAATAATAAGTGAAGTTTAGCTCCACAGCATTAAGCCCGAGTTCAACATATCGATTAAACATCTCAGCTCTTTTTGTATCAACGGGGTATACAGTGCCAAGCCAATCTCTAAAAGAAAAACCACTTGTTCCGATATTCATCATTCATTCCTCCTTGTTGGTGCTATTATAACCCTGAAGAAAACATAAAATTTGGAGATGATAAATCGTGAAACTCATAGAGTTCTTTGGACCATCGAATTCCGGAAAAACAACTGCCATATTAAAAGTTACCGAAATAATGAGAGCACATGGCTTTTCAGTTGCAACACTTAAAAATACCCGCCATATTTTAAATTATGAAAACGATTCCAAGGATAGCATGAATTATTTGAAAGCTGGTTCTTCATTGTCAATCGTTATTGGAAAAAACGAAAGTATATTGCATTTCCCCAAACGAATCCCGTTATTTGAAATATTGGATCACCTTAGATATGATTTTATGATAATTGAAGGCGAAACAGGTTTTCCTATGCCTAAAGTTCTTTTCCTAAAAGAAAAAGATGGTCTCGAGCGTCTTGACAATCTCACAATTGCCATAGTTGGGAATGCAGACGTGGCGATCAGGAAAATCGCAGCAGGAGATTTTGAATCTTTATACACTCTCGTAATTTCAGAAGCGAAACAACCACTTCCCGGAGATGATTGTGGCCATTGCGGATTCGATTGCAAAACCATGTTAGCTAAAATATTGAAGGGAGAAAAAACATTCAACGATTGTGTTAAGTTCTCGGAGCAACATGCAACGGTCGAAATAAATGGAAAACGCGTGCCGCTTTTGCCATTTATCTCTTCAATGATATTAGGCGTAAATGTTGGCATTCTAAAAAATTTGAAGGGTATGAATCACAATGGTCACGTGAAGATCGAATTCGATTTTAAAGTTTGAAGGATATTTGAGATGAGGTTCTCTTTAGTTGTGCTTACAGGCGGAAAGTCAAAGCGCTTTGGAAGCTACAAGTGCTTGTACAAGATCAATGGAAAAACGATGATCGAAATGATCGTTGACTCTATCGGTGAACTCTTTGATGAGATCATCTTCGTAGGATCAAATACAAAACTCGGCGTAGGAAGAGCTGTCGAAGATATTCATCCAAACAGAGGACCGGTGGGAGGTTTGGAAACTGCCTTGTTAAATTCAAAACATGAATCGATTTTCCTAATTGCGTGCGATACGCCATTTGTATCCTCAAAAGTAGTAAAAACGATAATTGATAGCAAAGAACATCATCCCATTGTATGCCCAATAATAGATAAAATTTATCAAGTGACACATTCCATTTACTCAAAATCCATTCTGCCATTGATTCAAAAAGAACTTGAAAGGGAAAAACCATCACTCACACACATTGTTTTGAGTACACCGAACACATTGTTTTTGGATGAAAATCACTTTCAACAATTGCATGGGTACAAAAAGAGTTTCAAGAACTTTAATTTCAAAGAAGATTTTGAAGTTCATGACACTTAAAAACCCCGCCGTTTAGGCGGGGAGAAAACAAAAAGTAACCCTCTACTTTAAAAAAGCACTAAGGGCATCTTCCAAAGTGGGTTTTCCTATTTCTTCAAGCTCATATTTTGCTCTTACCCAAGGTTTCTGTATTTCCATAACTCTTGTGAGGTCTATAGGTGTTCCTATAACTACAATATCAGCATCAGATCTGTTTATCGTCTCTTCGAGCTCTTTCGTTTGTTTTTCACCATATCCCATAGCTGGAAGTATCATAGATAAGTGATTGTACTTCTTGTATGTGTCAACTATAGAACCCACAGCGAAGGGACGTGGATCTATAATCTCTTTGGCACCAAATTTTGTGGCAGCCACGTAACCCGCTCCATATTTCATTCCACCATGAGTAAGTGTTGGCCCATCCTCGATAACAAGCGCGCGTTTGTCCTTTATCTTCTCCCAATTTTCTACAAAAATAGGAGAAGCCGCATCAATTATCATGGCACTTGGATTGAGCTCCATGATATTCTTTCTAACTTCTTCAATATTTTCAGGAAGAGCTGTTTCCTCTTTGTTTATCACCACAACATCCGCTGCTAAGATGTTAACGAGTCCAGGATAAAATGTTTTTTCGTGCCCTGGTCTGTGTGGATCTGCAACGGTGATTAGTAAATCAGGTTTGTAAAATGGAAAGTCATTATTTCCCCCATCCCACAGAATCACATCCGGATTTTCAGATTCGGCTTCTCTCAATATAGCTTCGTAATCTACTCCCGCATAGATCACGCTTCCACGATCGATATGAGGTTCATACTCTTCACGCTCTTCTATTGTGCACTCATAACGATCAAGATCCTCATAAGTAGCAAATCTTTGAACTTTTTGCCTTACAAGATCACCATAAGGCATTGGATGACGAATCGAAATAACCTTCTTGCCATGCGCTCTCAATATATCGAGCACTTTCCTTGTAGTTTGGCTCTTTCCGGAACCTGTTCTAACTGCACAGATCGCGATGATAGGCTTTGTCGACTTCACCATTGTATGTCGCGTTCCCATCAGTTTAAAATCTGCACCAGCTGCCATTGCTTGAGACGCACGCTCCATGACGTATTGGTGTGGAAGATCGCTGTAAGATAATACCACCTCATCGATAGAGTACTTTTTCACTATTTCAGTCATTTCTTCTTCTGGGTATATTGGTATTCCATTTGGGTAAAGATCTCCGGCAAGCTCTTTGGGGTATTTTCTCCCAGCAATGTCTGGTATTTGAGTCGCTGTGAAGGCCACAACCTCGTATTCTTCATTATCTCTAAAATAAGTGTTAAAATTGTGAAAATCTCTTCCGGCAGCTCCAAGTATTAAAACGCGCTTCCTCATTTCACCACCTCCATTTTCATGTATAAAAAAGTATATCAACAATAATCTTTAAAACAAAGATTAGCATACTCTCGCATACCTTCGCATACTTACGTATAAAAAAGCATAATCGATTTAATCAGCTCCAAAGCATGATCAAAGACTTTTATCACTTTTAAGTCGTGTTTTTCACACTTACAAACTTGATATATCAACTTTTTGTGTACAAGTGATATAATATCCTTCGTAGCTTCGAAATAAAAATACCAAAAAATTTTTACCTCGGAGGTGCCAGCATGAAAGTTTGGGCAAAGATTTTTTTAGTTGCTGTAGTTGTAGGAGCAATACTCGCAGCACTCGTCGGAATCGTTTATTTCAAACGTGCCAATGTTGAAAGCGCTTTGAATCAAACTAATTCCGCCATATCTCAGATGAAGAACGATCACGATTTAACCATGAAAGTGGCTGATTTGCGCTACACCTCTACCTATGCGTTATCAATTTTGAATCTTGGCGTTTTTAGTAATGACGCTTCTACGCTAAAAATTCAAACAGATGCATTTAATGCCCAGATCTCTAAGGCAATTAAAATGGCAAACGAACTTTCAAACTCAAGTGAAGTGAAAGCGATAAAAGAAAATTTGAATTCCTTAAAAGCCGCCGGTAATTCTGTCCTTTCTCAAATGGGGCTTTTAATAAAGAATAAGGAAAAGCTGGAAAAGCAACGTCAGAAGGCATCAGGCTATCAAACAGAGTTGATGGGAATTCAAGGAGAAATGAGTAATCTTTTTACCTTTAACAAGGAGCTTTACAATACAATATCTGCAAGCTACAACGCTATCTCTTCAAAGGCTAACGGAATAAGTTCACTCTCAGGAGATAAACTCAAAGAGGCGCAAAGCAAAATTTCATCTGAAATTCACGCCCTTCCAATAGGCAAAACAAGTATAGCGGATTTAGAGCATCTGTTAGATGATCTCGCAGATATTTCTGGTGTTTCACAAGCAAAAGATGCCATTACATCTATGAAACTTGCGATCAGGCAGATCAGACTCGCTAACGGACAAGAAGAAGTAGACAATCAAATAGAAAATCTTAAAGTGTACATACAAAATTACAAAACAGTTCTTGGTATGGGGCTCCTCAATTATGCAGATATAACTTACGGCAATATGCTTTTAGATCGTTACCTCAATTTGGCAAATAAATTTGCGAGTTTGATCAAGCAATCAAATACCATTCAATTTGAAAGTGAATCTCAGTCAACAATCGTTCAAGGATATTCTATGCAGATATCAAGTCAACAAAAATTGATATCTACCTTACTCAACAATAACGTTCGAAAGACATTCAACAACATCGTGTCTGAAATATCAACAATGTTTAGCAATGCCGACAATGGCCTCAATAGTTCTCTCAAAAAAGTCTATCAATCTTCCAAAGACGTTTCAAATGCCTTCGAGTCTCTTATGTTTATTTTCTTGATCATGGCGATCGCGGCAATAGCTGTCATGGTAATTGCTCTACTTTTCCTTACGCTGGACTTCACGAAAATTCTGAATCGTCTTAAAAATATGTCACACAAGATCAAGGATGGAGATCTCACCTTGAAAATTGAGGACACAAAGCGCAAAGATGAATTTGGAATCCTTCAGAATGCATTTAAAGATATGCTTGAATCACTGAAAAATATTGTTAAGAACATAAAAGAATCCACTTCAAATATAAACAGCGGTACTCAAAACTTGAGCGCAGCTATAGAAGAAAATTCAGCAACTGTACAAGAAGTTGGAGCTAGTCTCGAGCGAATGAAGAACTCCACGCGGGACGCGGTGGACAAGTTAAGCGAGATGGTTGGAAAAATCGCAGACCTTGAAAAATTAGGTGATAACACGGCAGACAATGCTCAGGAAGTTAAAAATTCTGCGCAGAAGTCTGTAGGAGTGGCACATGATGGTCAGAAGCAAGTAGAACAAATGGTAGAGGATCTCTTGAAAACAAAAGATGTGATACTTGAAGGAGCGCGTTCAATTGAAAAATTGAAAGAATCATACACTTCCATTTCCAAGTTTGTTGAAACGATCGAATCAATAGCAGAACAAACAAATCTTCTCGCACTTAACGCTGCCATAGAAGCTGCACGCGCTGGCGAAGCCGGAAAAGGTTTTGCAGTTGTGGCTGAAGAAATAAGGGGACTTGCTGAAGAATCTAATAAAGCAGCTGAAGAAATTCGCAATCAAATAAATACATTGCAAAATGACGTGAAAAACACGACCAATGATGTGGAATCTGGTGCGAAGTCAATTGAAGAACTTTCTGAAAATGCAAATGCGGTTGTTAAATCAGTAGGTCAAATGATAAGCGCATTTGAAAATATAAACGAAAAGGTCGAAGAGATCGCCCAAGCGCTCCAAGCTCAGAAAGTCGAAATGGCAGAAACAGCGGCGGATTCTAAAGAAAGAGAAGAAGCTTTCAAAGAGATGGCTCAAACTATCGAGTCCGTTTCCGAAAGTTTGAACGAAAGTGGAAAGGCAGTTGCAGATATAGCAAACACCGCTGAAGAACTCGCAAGAATCTCTGAAAATCTTGACCAACTTACCAAAAAATTCAAAACCGAGTGAAATTCTCAAAAAGGAATGAAAGAAGTTAAAGAACTGTAACCACAAATAATAAAAGAAAGAGAGCTCCTTTTAATGAGGAGCTCTCTCTTTCATATCCAACCCGGGCAATAACCTACTCTCGCAAAGG
>JALSLY010000056.1 GCA_026988035.1 Thermotogae bacterium | reverse complement strand
GTATTCCAAAAGGACTTTTAGGCTACAGCAAAGAGGTACCGTCATACGATTTTGATCTTAAAAAAGCCACAGAGTATTTCAAAAAAGCCTACAACGGTGAATTATGGAAGAAAGGATTCAAAGTCACGATCGTTTACAATACAGGCAATGAACAGCGCAGAATAGCGTGCGAAATGATCAAGTATTACGCGGCTAAAATAAATCCGAAATTCAAAATAAGCGTGACAGGTGAGTTGTGGGCATCGTATCTTGATGACGTTTTTGCCGGGAGACTGCCATTCTTTGTGATGGGATGGACGGCAGATTATCCAGATGCTTACGATTTTGCTCAGCCTTTCTTGTCGAGTTTTGGAACGTATGGCAATTTCTTGGGTGATAATTTCAAAAAGCTTGCCACAAAAGAGTTTAACCCGTTGATAGTTGCGTCCATGAAAACAAGTGTTCCAGAGAAAAGGGCTAAAATCTATAGAGAACTTACTCAAAAGGCTCACGATTACGCAGTAGAGCTTTACATTGTTCAACCAATGGATCATCATGTTGAGAGAACATGGGTTAAAGGTTGGTATTACAATCCAATGAGTCTCATGGCAGGATTGGATTTTTACAAACTTTCAAAGTAATGTACGTGTAAGGCACGGAATCGATTGTTGTTCAAGCCATACTTGACAGTGCAGACACTCTGAAAAGTCGAGGGGTCCCCCACCCTCGGCTTTTTGAATGAGTGATATCACCACTTGGACTTTACAAAAATCAAGATGCAAAGAGTGGTGTTTGGATTGAAAAGTCAAGTGTTGATACAGAAAATCCCAGAAAATTTGGAGCTAATGTTCTTGAATGCAACAATAAATTTTAGCGTATTTTGTAACGAATTTTGTCTTATAATACTTTCATTATGATGGAAGATTATCGAAAAGCACATGCACGTAGAATTTCAATAATTGAAGGAAGTTTTGCCACAGTTTGGGGGCAGTTTACAGGAGGATTTGGTGGGAACTCTTACCTGACTGGTTTTTTCTTATGGCTTGGCGCTTCTTCTTTTATGATGTCTGTTTATGGCTCCGTTTTCGCTTTGGCAAGCATGCTTCAACCTTTTAGTTTGGCCTTGGCACGTAAGTTCACAAGTAAGAAAAAACTTGTCCAAGTTCTTGTATGGGCATCAAGACCAACATTCTTCACTTTGATCTTTATCGCTTTTGTAAAGTCTGGTTTGAGAGTGTGGGTAGCGATCTTCATTCTTTTCCTTTTTAGTATTATGACGTCTACGGCTGGTGCGCCATGGCAAAGCTGGATGAGCGAAATTGTGGATATGAGAACGAGAGGCAGATATTTTGGCATGCGCAATTTCGTAACAGGAGCGGTGGCAGTACCTTCAGCTTTGCTTGCAGGATATATACTTGACGCTCTTGGAAAAGGATTCCTTGCCTTTGCGGTTGTTTTCATGATTGGCTCTGTTTCCGGGGCATTTGATGCTTACATGTTCAGACTTCAGGATGAAGACATTTCTACTAAAAGAGAATCAGTGTTCAATTTGTCGCTCGTGCTTGAAGCGTTGAAAATTCCAGGAGATTATAGAAAGTTTCTGATTGCTTTTGCATTTTGGAATTTTTCTGCTGCACTAATAGGACCTTATCCTGTTGTCATGCTCATAAATGATTTTAAATACAATTATGCGATGTTGGGCTTCTTAACGGTGGTCTTGACAATCTTTTCGGCTTTGTTTCAGCCTCTGTGGGGAAAATTTGGTGACAAGCACGGATATTTCAAAATGCTCAAACTTGCACTTTTGTTTCAATCTATGTTAGCGTTCATGTGGTTTGTGGCAGTGCCTTCTATGTATTATGTTATTCCACTATACGCTTTAATCGGAGTGATTGTCATGGCTGGCACTCTTCCTATGGCTTTCAACACCCTCATGGGTGTGGTGCCATCTTTTGGTAAAACTGAGGCATTTTCCGCTTTCACAAGTATAACAAGTGCTTCTGCGTTCTTGGGAAATATTTGTTCTGGATTGATTGTAACTTCATTTTCGCGTGTTAATTTCATGTTGTGGGTTTGGGATATAAATGCCTACAGAGTAATTTTCTTCATCACTTTTGCTGTCAGACTTCTTGCCGTTTTCTACATGTTTCGTTTAACCATAAGATCTTTCCCGTGAAGACGTTCATTTTCATTTGTTCTTTCATGCAGCACTTCACAGGAAAGTTCATATTGTATAATTATTACTCGGATTGTGCACGAACATTACAAGACGATCCGATATTCGGAAGGAAAGAATTTTTCACCAAAACGTACGAATTAAGGAGAGTGCAAAGTATGGAAATCAAGAGTGAAAACGTGGTATGGCATGACGGAAAAGTAACGAAAGCAGACAGAGAAAAGCTTCTCAAACAAAAAGGAGTTCTTGTGTGGTTCACAGGTTTGCCCTCTTCTGGAAAGTCTACAGTTTCGAGAGAAGTAGAAAAACGCCTCTATGAGATGGGTAAGCTTGTTTATGTCTTGGATGGAGACAACATAAGACACGGTCTTAACGGCAACCTTGGCTTCTCACCAGAAGACAGAAAAGAAAACATAAGGCGCATAGGTGAAGTGGCCAAGCTTTTTACAGATGCCGGTATTATAACGTTAACGGCTTTCATATCTCCCTACAAGGCTGACAGGGATAGAGTGAGGAAACTTTTGAAAGACAATGAGTTCATAGAGGTTTATGTCAAGTGCCCTGTTGATATATGTGTGAAGAGGGATCCGAAGGGAATGTACAAGAGGGCCCTAAATGGAGAGATAAAAGAATTCACTGGAATTTCGGCACCATATGAAGAACCAGAAAATCCCGAGATCATTTTAGAAACAGACAAAGAAAATGTCGAGAAGTCTGCTCAGAAGATCATAGATTACCTTAAATTGCACCTTATCATTTAAGCTTTGGGTCTATTTTTTTGTGTATTTATAATTTTCCATGAGATAATAGAAATCATAGATAAGATTCTAACGTCTCTTTGAGTGTATTGCTTGCTAATTGGGCCAAAAATGAATGGAAAGTATATTTTTTATCCCTTTAGAGCGCTCGTTGCTCCAGTTTCGACGAATTGCTTTTGGAGAGAAAGGAATATCACGATCATAGGAACTGTCATCAGTATCGATGCTGCCATCATCAACTGCCAGAATGTGTAATAAGAAGTTCTAAAAAAGTTCAATCCCATTGTCAAAGTGAACATATTCTTGCTAGAAGTTATGATCAAAGGCCACAAAAAGTCATTCCAAGTGCCCATAAAGGTGTATATGGCAAGAGTCGCAAAAGCAGGAAGCGCCATTGGTGAATCTATTTGCCAAAATCTTCTGAAGATACCAGCTCCATCTATTTTGGCAGCTTCATCCATTTCCAAAGGAATGGACATGTAAAACTGTCTCATGAGGAACAACCCGGTAACAGATGCAATTTTTGGAAAAATGAGTCCTCCGTAAGTGTTGGCAAGGTTAAAACTTACCATCATGTTATAAATTGGGATGATGATCACGGGAAATGGTACCATCAGAGTTCCCAAAAGAAGGGTGAATATCAAATTTCGTCCAGGAAATCTCAATCTTGCAAATGCGAATCCTGCAAAAGCGTCGAGTACAAGATTAGCAAGTGTCACGCTTCCTGCATAGATAACCGTGTTCAATATCCATCGTGCAAACGGAGTAACTTCAAAGACCTTTGCGTAATTAGAGGCAGTGGAAGGAGCTCCAAATACTTCAGGTGGAAACTTGAAAATATTTATTTCGGGAGGCCATTGCATGATGTTTACTCCCATAGGTTTTCCATTTATATGGTAAATCATGGGTGCCACAGAAACTAAAAAAGCCCAAATAAAAGGACTGAGAGATACAATCGCATACACCATCAATACGATGTAAGATATAATTCTTGCTGTGTGCCATCTTTTTTCCATGATGTCCTCCTTAAAAATATGATTCCTCCGACACGACTCGTCTTTGTATGAGGGTTAAAATCATTATGAATGCGAAGAAAAAAACTGCTATTGCAGAAGCATATCCCATATGTCCGTAACTAAATGCGTTAACGTAAATGTACATAGATGTTGTGTAATTCACCTGGTTCTTTATCAAGAAATAAATCTGGTCAAAAACTTGAAGCGTGCCGATCAACCCCAGAGTCACGACGTACGCCACTTGAGGTTTTAGCAATGGAACTATAACTTTCCAGAATCGCGTCCATCCTTGAGCACCATCCAATTCGGACGCTTCTATCAAACTCTTTGGAATATTCTGAAGTCCCGCTAAAAAAACTACCATAAAATATCCTGCAGTTGTCCAAATATTCATTGCCATAACTGCTGGAAGTGCTGTTGAGGTATTTGAAAGCCAATCCACAGCTGGTATGCCAATATAGCCTAAAACTCTGTTGATGAGACCGGGTTTCGCGTAAAGTAACAAAAATATCATCGAGATCGCAGCTGATGAGGTAATAGAAGGAATATAGAAACTAAGTTTGAAAAATTTAACACCCCTTATTTTCTGATTTGCAGCGACTGCGAGTAACAAAGCTAATATGGTCTGTATAGGAGTTACAAATAGTGAAAAGATGACCGAATTTTCGAGAGTTTTCCAAAAAAGTGGATCCTTGAACATTTTTGTGAAGTTTTCAAAACCAAGCCATTGCGGAATGTAACGTGAGAACATGCTTGCATCCTTAGTCATATAAATAGCAAAAAACTGTGCGCCTGACATTTTTCTATTTGTTTTTAATGCTATAAAATCGTTTATGAGCTTTTTGGAATTTAAGTTCTTTCTAATACTTCTGACCTGATTGGGTTTAAGATGTATTCCTAATTGTATTTGAACAAAGTCCACTGGATCGAATTGCGATAGCAAATCTTTCGCGTCGAGATCCTTCATATTTAAAACCATTAGATATTCTTGAAGTTGATCTTGCAGATTGAAAGTCGCTTTGTACTCTTGCTGTCTAAGCGCGTTGTAATTCGTAAAGCTGTAATAAAAAGATACAAATATTGGATATATGACGAACAAAGCAACAATTGCCACGGCTGGTGCTATAAAGAAGTACCCAGCAATCCATTCTTTGTAGTGTTTCACCGTTCTTCTCCTTTCAAGGATAAAGGGGAGGGCAAAGCCTCCCCTAAGGATTTATTGTCCGCTCACCCAAGAATCGTAATTAGAAACGATCTTTTTCATTGCTTCTTCAACAGTTGTTTTGCCACTCCATATTTCTTGGAAAAGTGAATTTACGTTGTCCAAAAGTTTTGAGGAGTTCCCACTTGGTGTTGGTATGAACCAAGCATGGCCATACTCTTTTCCTTCTATGAAAATTCGTTTGACGGGATCGGACATCAATTTCTCCGATTTGATTATTGCATCTCTTGTTGGAATGACTCCAAGCTTTTCTGTGAATATTTTCATTCCCTTTCCAAGCAGGAATTCCATTGCTTTAAAAGCAGCATCTTTGTTTTTGGATGTTCTTGGAATTGCGTAGCAAACTGTATATATCATTGTGGCTCGCTTTCTGTTCATCGGAAGAGGAGCGACGCCGAAGTCTACCTGAGGATAGTTTTCCTTTAAAAAGCTGTATGCCCATGGCCCACTTTCGATCATGGCAACTTTTTCTTTTCCAAATTCATCACCAAGCCATCCGGTTCCAACATCTTGCGGGGATACTGCGACTTTGTACTTTGTGTGAAGATCGAAATAAAACTTGATTGCTTGTACATCTTCTGGATTGCCAAGAGCTGTGGTGAGATCGGGATTCACAAGTTTTCCACCGTTTTGGTAAATGAATGGTAAAACACGGTTAAGAGCATTGCTATACAATCCAAGACCGTAAACGCCATCTTTGGGATGAGTGAGCTTCTCTGCGGCGTCAAGAAAATCAAGCCAGGTCCAATTGGATGTTGGGTAGGCAACGTTATATTTATCAAACAACTTTTTGTTGTAAAAAAGCACAAGAGTTGAGAAGTCTTTTGGGAAACCGTAGATACGTCCGTTGTACTCAAACGGTTTTAGAAGAGAAGGGCTAAAATCAGAGACGGGGAAATTGTACTTTTTGACGAAAAAATCGAGTGGATATATAGCGCCTGAGCGTATAAATTGCTGAGCGTAAGATGAGTCAAGGTAGAAGATGTCTGGTGCGTTTCCCGCTGACAATTGACTTGTAAGTTTAAGTGTGTAATTACCGGCAATTGGTTGATACTTTAGTTCAATCTGCCCGGCGTATTGCTGATTAAAAGCGTCAACCACTGCTTTCATTGCCTTCTGTTCAACCGGAGATGAAACCCATCCGCCAAGTGTAACAACCGTTGTGGCAAAAGCAGCCGCAAAGAGTGCGACCATCATGCCAATTACCAAAACCCATTTTCTCATTGCTGATCCCTCCTTAAAATTTTAGAGATTACAAACCCAGCGCCGACTGACCAGAGCTGGGGAGAACACGCAATTGGGTACGGTATAATTCCATCATCAGAGCGGTCATTTCCTCCAAAAAGTTCTGGAAGACGCCAGTCAAAGTACTCAGCAGCATCGAGTAAGGCATTCGAAAGTTTCCGAGCCATGTCAAAAAAACCACGTCTTTTCATTCCCATTAACATGATCGAATTGTCATGAGGCCAAACTGTTCCATTGTGATAGGAAATGGGATTGTACGCAGCCATGAGTGAAGACATCGTCCTTATTCCCCATCCTGTAAACATGTCTGACTTCATAAGCCTTTCAGCTATTATTTTTGCCCTATCATCATCAATAATGTCACTTATAAGACAATGACCGGGATTAGATGTTATGGAGTTCACTTGCTCTCCGTTTCCATCTATAGCAAGTGCCAAGAATTTCTCGTCTTTCATCCAAAAATCTTCGTTGAAATGCTCTTTTAGTCTCTTTGCATTTCGCAAATACATTTGAGATCGCTCACCGTTGTAAAAACTGATCAAGGTTTTGTACGCCTCGTAGAGATATACTTGGACTTCTACAAGGGCAATTGGCGGTTCTGCCATCTTTCCATTTTTGAAAACGATCGAATTACCGGAATCTTTCCATCCTTGATTTGAAAGACCATCTTTTGATTTCGACTCATAAGTAAGATAACCTCTCTTATTAACAGCCCGAGCTAAAAATTCCGCTGCAAGATTAATGGATTCTCCCAGTTCTTCGAATATAGATGTTCCATAGTGTTTTGCATATTCACCTATGACCATCAAGAAAAGAGGAGTGGCGTCGACACTACCATAATAGGCACCAAATGGGATTTTTCCGGAGAGAGAAAGCTCGCCTACTCTGATTTCGTGAACTATCTTTCCTATCTTCGCGTCAACACGCTCATTTTCAACTTTTGCTTGTGTTGCGGCAAGAATTTTCAATATGGTGTGAGTGATCTCTGGATATATCTCCATGGTCTGGAGTGCAAAGATCAAAGAGTCTCTTCCAAATATGGTGGAAAACCACGGAAGCCCCGCTGCAGGAAATGCTCCATAATTGGTTTTTAAGAGAAGCATTCTAAGATCTTCAACAGATCTTCTGACGAGTTGCCCGACTTTTCCGTCAAAATTTGGAAGGGCAACACTCGGTAATTTGCCAGGATGTCCCTCAAAAATCGAACGCTCAACAGAATTTTTCTTGAAAGTTATGGTAGGAATGAAAGAAATATTTATTTCTTCTTTTGCTTTAGAAGCTACACGAACTTTCTTGCGAAGAGGTCCTTTAACCTTTAAGAAATAATCTGCATTTTCCGTTGCACGTAACACGGCTTTGTTTTCTTTTGAAGAAGACAAAGTGTCAAACTTTTTGGCTTTTAAGCGGTTACCTCTGATTTCAAATATATCATCAAATGTGTAATCGATTACAAAAGATATCTGAAATTCCGTATCAAACGGAGAATAATTAAGAAATTCTGATTTGACGGTAAGCACGCCGTCTTTGATTTTATATGAAAGTATACATAACAGATCGTTATCAATAGAATTAGGATTGGACTTTGAGGTGAACCAAAAGGATATTGAATCTGTTTTTTTCTCTTTAATACCTAAAAATGCCAATTCTTTAGAAATATGCGGAACAATTTTGCCAACAAAGCGCGTATCCATGAAATATAATCCCTGAATGTCACCTCTTACAAATCCGTCATCGCCAATTAATGCCATAAGATTTCCAGATTTTATGGTGTGCAACTTTTAACCCTCCTTGGAAGTTGATTGTCTGATTACCAATGATACGTCAAAAACTTTCGAAATTGCGTTTTTCCCGTCCATCACGTCAACGAGCGTAGAGGCTGCAGCTTTTCCTATATCTTTTATTGGCTGTTTAACCGTTGTCAGAGTAGGAGTCACCATGGAAGCGATCGGCACATCGTCGAATCCAACAACTGGAATATCCTTTCCCACACGTATTCCGGAATCTTTGAGTGCTTTCATCGCACCCGTGGCCATGAAATCACCAGAAACAAAGATTCCATCGAACTTTATCCGATTCAAAGAAGATTTTACGATCTCATAACCATTCTTCATGTCTGAATCGCTCTTAACATAGATGATGAGTTTTTTGTCGATTTGAATTCCAAACTTTTTATGAGCCTTGAGGTAACCATCAAGTCTGTATCTGGAAGCAGAATGACCTCTTGGTCCGTTTATGAAAAGCACTCTTTTGCATCCTATTTTGAAAAGGTGTTCTGTGGCTATCATGCCACCTTTCACATTGTCAGAGTCAACATAGATGTAATCTTCATCTAAGTTTGGACGTCCAACAACAACAAAGGGAACTCTGTACTTTTTGAGAATAGGGATTCTTTTATCATTGTCCATTACATCAAAAAGTACCACGCCGCCAACTACTTTTCTTTCGAAGGCACGTAAGTGTGAGCTTATGTCGTCTCTGGAATCGGTTGACATTACCATAACTAAATGATAATCAGTTCCGGAAAGTGTTTGTCCCATGCCACGTACGAATTCTGAAAAATATGGAAAAGTTATAAAATAATCAACGTCGTGAGATATGACTAAGCCTATACCTGTGCTAAGGTTAGTTCTTAAACTTTTTGCAGAGTAATTTGGAACATATCCCAGAGTTTTAATAGCTCTCAGAACTTTTTCACGTGTTTCTCCCGTTACTTTGTCAGAATTGTTAAGTACCCTCGAAACAGTTGCTACAGAAACTCCCGCTGTTTTGGCCACATCTTTTATACTAAAATTCAACTGCACATCACCTAATTTTTATGTAATCGATTACATTATAATATTCCAAAGCATATTTACAAAACTTGTTTTTATTCTTTTTCAAGCAATTTCAGGTGATTTTTGGCATTTATGATGAAGAAACGAGCGAATTGCTTAGAATACCTTCGTTTTTGGGGGATTTTCATGATGAACTTTGGTCAAGGAATAATTTGCAAGTAGAGATTTCTAAAAATTATGTCAATTACTATAATGATTTTTTGTTTTTGGCTGTTTAATGATATAATTTTTTGTGTCTTTGACTTAAAAGTAACACATTAAGAACTTCAAACTTTTAGGGAGGTGTATGCTGTGAAAAAGTTTATGGTGGTTTCGACTCTCATTTTGATGATGAGTGCATTCGTTTTTGGATTTGGCATAGAGCTTGGGGCAGGAGTAAATATAATGGGTTTCTTAGGACTCGGCCTCACTCTTCCTACAATTGCCGCCGGTGTAAATGTTCCAATTGCTGGAAATTTTTCACTCACAGGACAATTCGACACATTACTTTTAACGAGTTTGAGTACTTCAACAGCGTTTATGGTGCTTGGAGGCGGTAGATATACTTTTGATATGAAACAGATGAAGCTTTTCGTAGGAGCAGACGGAGGCGTGATGACCAATTTCACGAGTACATCAGCAATGATTCCGGTATTTGGAGTTAATGGTGGAGTGCTGTTCCAAATGTTTTACGTAAAAGGCGCGATGAGGTGGATGAGCATTCGCACTGGAGAACCATCAGCTAATATAAACTTTCTACTTCAACTTATGGAGTTAACCGCAGGAATCAATTGGGTATTTTAGTTGATAGTAATTGCTAATGGGTGGAGGAAATTTGCTCAACAAGCTCTTTGAAGGCGTCTTTAAACTTTTCAAAATCTTCAAATGAAAAGTGATAGATAGGACCTTTCCCTCCACCCTTTCCCCCAAAGGATTTTGCCCATCTGATCACTTCTTCCTTTGGTATTTTTGGGATGCAAGCTGCAACATCGTTGGAAGAAGAATGTTTTACGCTGTAAGGCACATCCTGTCTGGCTCTTGTGACAAATGAAGCTACATTTTTATCAAGTTCGATGACATCTCCATATTTTATGTTTTGCGATATGTATTTTGCGAGAGATTCAGAAAGTTTTTTTATTTGGGATGATTTCATTTTAGATTCTTCAAGGCACTTTTCAACCCGAACTTTGAGATCTTTCCAAGAAGCATCAAAAAGTTTGGATGTTTTCAAGATAACTTCTTCCTTTAGAGAATAATCTTCGAAAGCGCGTTTTCCAGCTAAAAACCAGATTCGTGTCAATTTGCCTTTTATCTTTTCTGAATGAGTGATCTTTACAATGCCAATCTCTCCGGTTCTGGAAACGTGAAAGCCCCCGCAAGCATTCACATCAAAATCTCCGATCTTTATCAATCGTATTTTATCGGATTCAAGTGCTTTTTGAGAAAGTCGTTTTCTCAAAGTATAATTTTGTACTTCTTGAGGCGAGAGAAGCATTTCTTCAACTTCAATATTTGACATAACAATTTCGTTGGTGAGATTTTCTACCTCTTTTATTGAGAAGTTAGAATCCAAATCCACAGTAGTAACTTCTTCTGACATGTGAAATCCAACGGTTTTTGCCTCATAGAGCTTTTCAATGGCTGCAGAGAGTATGTGTTGAGCTGTATGCTGACGTGCTATTTCTTTCCTTCTTTCAATGTCTACTTCAGCTTTGATTTTAAGTCCAACTTTGATGTTGCGATCAACTTCGACAAGTTCTGAATTAACTGAAAGAACCTTGGCTTCTCCGATGACTCCTCTATCTCCTATTTGACCACCAGAGCCATCTGGGTAAAAAAGCAAAGGAAAAATTTTAACGAAATACTTTCCATCTTTCTCAAATGATTTCAAAATCTCAACAGTTGCTGAATCGGGTCTTGTGAAAAGCACTAACCTTTACCTCCCAAAATCTATCGCCACATCTTTAAAATGCTTTATTCTTCCATCCCTCGAGACGGATATAACATCCACTCTGTACGTTTTTGCCCCAAGATCCCCAAAATCGCGCAGAAAAACCTGCGCGGCAATTGATATATTTCTGAACTTTTTTCTATTAACACGCAAATATGCCTCTGAAGAACCATATTTTACTTCCACAAAGACAAGTTGCTTTTTATCTTTCGCGATAATATCTATTTCTCCACGCCTTGCTCTGAAATTACGGTAAACTATTTTGTATTTTTGACGCTTAAGATATTTACAAGCTATTTCTTCACCAAATTGACCATAATTGACTGAATTACTTGGCACGAGTAGAGGTGCGAGAAATGGAAGAAACTTGAATCAATCCATTTTTAATTTTGGGAACCTGCTTCATGATCTCAGAGGCATCGAATCTCACTGGAGTGTCTTCTCTTAGTTCTAAGGGATTTTCGACAGGACTTCGCATAGGCTCGTAACCGGAAACATCTACTTCATCTATCATTTTCATATATTCTAAGACATCTGACATATCTTTTTTTATTCTACTGACTTCGCTTTCTTTCAATCGAATTTTTGCAAGATTTTCCAAGTGCTCAATGAGTTCATTTGTGATCTCCACTTTTGTTCCCCTTTCCAAGAAGCTCTTTGGCGCGCTCTATATCAAAATTTTTCGATTCTCTATTTACTTTGGTCACTTCTTTATACAATTCCTCGCGAAGTATTTTAAAATTTTTTGGCGCCTCTATCCCTATTTTAACATCTCCATGTTCAATGGACAAAACACGTATAACTATTTTGTCATTTATAAGAATTCCCTCTCCTACTTTGCGCCTTAAAACGAGCACGTCATCACACCCTAGCTTTGATTGGGTACCGGGTAGTGTAGCGCGCATCATCAAGGATCAATTGGGCACCAATTGCTTTATCAAGATTTATTATCACAGGAGCAAGGAGATTAACAGTCACGTTTTCAGAATGAAGATCTACAACGGCAAGTACGAGAACGCGATTCTCTTTTGGATAATCTAATTCAGCAAGTGCTTCTTCACTAAGAGTTAGAGAGTAATTTTCAACAATTATCCATGGATCAACCACGGGAAGCGCAACATCTTCGTCTTCGAGAGAAACAAGCCATTTTACAGGCTCAGTGTCAGGGCGGGATATGAGAGAAAATTTTTTCAAATGTTCGAATCCTGGGATTCCATTTTTAAAGTTTATTATTTCCTCTTTGTCCACGTCGATAAAACCAAGTTTAGTCTTAACACTCAAACTTATCACCTCAAAAAGTCGGCAAGAGTAGGAAGAAGCGCCTTTGCGCTTGATTCCAGCGCCGCTTGAAAAACATTTTGTTGCATAGATATGTTCGATATAACTTTTACCATGTCCGCGTCTTGTGTCTTTGATAGTAGTTGTGTTATATAAGCTCCAAAATCTTCGGTGCTTTCTATCAAATTTTGAACCATTTGCTCTCTTGAACCAACGTCTGCTGTAACACGTTGAAGAGTTCCTTCATATTTTTCGAGATCTCCAAGATCGTTCGTTCTCAAAGCATCAACGTTATTGTTATTAAGATCGCTAATTATCTTATCAAGGAGACCTAATTTGATTGGAGAATCAGAATTTTTGTTATTTGTAACGAGGTTCACCGTACTTCCGGAGGCGTTGGAAATTTCCACCTCACTGGATGCGATATTCAAGTTGTTAATTGCTCCGCCAGATGCTAAGGCGTTAAGCTCCACATTCCCTCCCACGACTGAAATGGAATCGCCTGCAGAAAGACTATAAAAGGAACTTCCAGAAGTAACAACTGTTCCTCCGGGTGTGGTAACTACTATCGTGGTTGCACCACTGATTGTTACATTCGTAGTGGTTTCTATCATGTCGTTTAATGTGCCACCGTTGACAGTTATATCTCCGGATTTCAGATCGAGTTTTACCGCTCCACCAATTGTTTGAACTCCATTAGTCAGAGTTTCCGTTACATTTGTTGTCCCACCGTAAGATTTATAAGCGATCAGACTGTTCGCCACTGTGCCAGAATAACTCAAAACATTTGGTAGAGTGAGATTGGTAGTCACGTCAGAAGTTCCAATTTTAAGAATATTGGGGTTAGAAGTTGTAGAATTACTCACATAAAAATATGGTGCACTACCAGTTAACGTGTTGGAAAATATTGGCATCTCTGATTTTGAACCACTGAAGATGTAAGTATCTCCTACTCTTGTGTTGCCAAGTTGAACAATGAATTCGCGTATTCTGCTAACTTCGTCACCTATTGCCTTTCTATCTGCAGGAGTATTCGTGCCATTGGAAGCCTGAACAACAAGTGAATGAACTCTTTGAACCGCCGAAATTAACTGGGAGATTGTGGAATCGTATCCTTTTAATGTCCCCTGAACTTGATCGAGAGACGATTTATAAGCGTTTACCTGTCTTAATGTGGAGTCATAATTGGAAGCAAGAAAAGCACCGGATGGATCCTCGGAAGGAAATTCGAATTTTTTCCCAGTTGATGCTTGATGATGAAGCTTTGCCAACCTTCTGAGAACGGCATCTACATCATTTAGGAGCATGGACTTCATCATGCTTTGTGTGACTCTCACGCAGATCACCTCACCATATTGACAAGCGTATTGATCATAGAATTAATGGTAGTTACTACCCTTGCAGATGCAGTATATGCATTCTGATAAAGCAACATTTGCGCCATTTCATCATTTATTGAAACGCTAGAAACTTGTTCTTTGTCTTGTTGAATTTGGTTGACCAAAGCATTTGCGTTTTCAAACATTGCAGATGCATTTTGTCCTTCAACTCCCATGTCGCTGACGAGAGAACCAAAGAATGCGTCCATCGATTGGACTCCGTTTTCTTCTGATGTTTTAAGTTCAGCAATCATTTGAATTCCACCTGAGCTTTGAGGTCCTGTTGGTCCAACAATTCCGATAGCAGAACCGGGAAGAAATGTTGGGCTGAAATCTGTGGCAACACGCTCGGGGTCTGAAATAATTGCAGGATTAATGTTAATATGAAGTGCAGCATTTTTTAGAGGAATAATGAGACCTGTTTCTTGAGCATTGTTAGCATAAGACTCAAGGTCTATGGAATTGTTTTTAACGTTGAAACCTAACGCATTTAACAGACCACTGCCATCGTCCGAAATGTTAATAGGATTCGTCTTTTCATTACTATCGTTGTATCTAAGTAGATCATATGAAAGTGCTTTGGTTGCTCTTATGATCAGATTCCCTCTTGGAGAAAGTGAAGCTTCTATCCCAACATGAGCTGAATTTATTTTAGAAACGAGTGAATTCAGAGAATCTTGGGTCGTATTAATGTTTATCTGTGCTCCGTTTACTTTTAAAACTATATTTTCGGGAAGCCCACTGAAAACATCTTTGAGTTTTTGATTGGGATCATAAACGTAACCATCTGGTGGATTGGAGGCAGTTATTCTAAAGAGTGCATCGGGTTGCCCTGGAATCAAATCTATTTTGAACAGTGGTTGTCCGTGGTTCCCACTTTGATCATACGATTGTTCAAGTATTGTGTTCACTTTATCAGATAAATTCAGAACTAAACCATTGAGAATGTTTTCATATTTTGCAACTACATCGTTCTTTAAATGGAACAAAGCTCCTATTTTTCCCCTTTTAAAGCTTAGAGGTACATTGTTTGCACTTATATAGTCTTCACTTGGTTTACCATTTACTTTTCGAAATTCGAGTGGAACGTAAGTTTGACCGGAGAGCACGTTACTCCCTGCTATCGATAGTGATATTTCTCCATCTTTAAGGGTTGTGACGTTAAAATCTGTTAACTTTGATAGTTTATCAAGTAAAATGTCGCGTTTATCTAAAAGATCGTTTGGATGATTCCCGAGTGTGGAAGATTCTCTGATCTTGACGTTCAGATCCGCAATTCTTTTCAAAATAGAATTAACGTTGCTTGTTTCATTTTCCATTTGGTGTGTGTAATCCATTTTCATTTGCTCAAAGCTGTGATAAATGCTTTTAACCTTATCTATCAATGCTTTAGCAGATTGAACAAATTCAGACTTTGCTCCGATACTTGTAGGAGTTGTAGCAACCTGTTGAGCTGATTTCCAGAAATTGTCATAGTAGGTTCTCAGACCGTCTGTTCCAGGAACACTTATTAATTGTTGAATATATTGAAATTGAGTGTTAACTTCATCCCAGAAGCCAAGTTGAGAGTTTGACTGTCTATATTGAAGATCCAGAAATTTGTCTCTAATTCTTTCAACATCCTGAACTTTTGCGCCTGTTCCAAAAGAAATTGGCATGTTAGGCTGTGTCAATGTTTCCATAGATAAAGGCGGAGTCGTGACAATATCTGGTCGCTGTCTCGAGTAACCAGGAGTGTTCGCATTAGCTATATTGTGAGAGACCACAGAAATAGCCGTTTGTTGAGCATACATTCCGAGAACAGCTGTGTTCAAACTTGTAAAGATTCCAGGTTCTGCCATTTAGGCCCTCCCGTTGAATATTGTTCCTGCCACTCTATTTTTGGAATCATCATAGGTAGCACGTTTGCCACGCAGCAGATCTATCACCATATCAAACTCTTCCATCCTGTATGCGATCATCTGCTGTATTCCTATATTTAAAAGACTCACTTCATTGAGTAGTTCTGTCAACCTTGCTGCTATCAAGGTCAAATCATGGCGATAAGGGTCCTCTGTTTTTTCAAGTATGCCAGAAACAGTTGGAGCAGTGCCCAGCTCTTCAGCAAAATTTTTTGTCAATTCAGCTCTATTCTTCTCAAGAAATGTTAACTCATCGACAGCTTGTTTTTCCACAGTTAAAATTTCTTTTACACCATCGGTGTCTTTTTTTTCTATGAAATCTCGCTTTTTTCTCAATATCTTGATGAGATTAGCAACTTTTTCTTTCTCTTTGTTGAGAATATCTATTAATTCTTCAATTTTCATTTTCGCGCCCCCATCGCTTCAAGCATCTTTTGAGCAAGTTTTCCGGTATCAACACTGTATTTTCCGGATTTGACAAGTTGCATTAGTTCCTCCACATGCTTTTTGCGAAGTTCGTCAACATTCATGGAATCTTTGACAACCTTTATGAACGTTTTAAAATCCACGCTCTTATTGTGAGTATGTATAAAAACTTCTCCAGAGTATTTTTCTACTTTGAAAGAACGCTTTCCTTTACCGTCCATAGGCTGAGGCGCGCCAGGCAATCCATTTATTCTCATGATATCCACCTCCTTTATAATGATCGGCACGAAAACTGATTTCTTTAAGGAAATCTAAAGCGAGGTTCGCTCTCCCGATTTTTGTTCTAAAGGGTCATTTTCATGTAGATTTTTTGTGAGTCAACTCGGAAATTTGACAGTCAAAAATGTTTGTGATAAAATGTGTTTGAACGAAATGTAAAAACGATCTAACATCCTTGTGTTATAAATTATAGCTTTCTTACAAGACTTTCGCACAATTGTAGAGCTCATTTAAGAACTGAAGGATTTCCTACTCGAGCCTCAAATAATTCTATATGGTCAAGATTCAGTAAGAATGGAAAATATTGAAAACCTAATAAAAATAAATAGTATAAAATGTTGCCTTGATTAAGAAATAAAAGCAAGAAGGGGTAGTTGGTGTAAAATGCAAATTCGGACTTTTCATGTCTTGATTTAAAGGTCTCATTCTTTGACAATAGGAGGGAAAGGGCATGAAACTTAGACCGTTTTTCTTGATTTGCGTGACGGTTTTGATTTTGTCGGTTACTGCTTTTGCTATATCTACTTTGAATTGTGAAACTTGTCACAATAATATTTATTCCAATTGGCTTATGAGTGCTCATGCACACACGCAGGCAGTCGTTGCCGGTGAGCTTAGTGAAGAACGTATCGGTCAAACTCCTCACGATGTGATTTACGGAGAGGACGCTGAAGATTGTGTTGCTTGCCATGCACCTACAGCAATACTCCTCAAGGGTGGAATGAGCGAATCTCAAGTGTTAGGTTATTTTTTCACCACTATCAATGGAAAGTTCACCAAGAACACCACGGTAGCTCATGTTGCTGAGTGGCCTAACGTTTCCTGTATTACCTGCCACAAAGTACCCAACGATCACCCGATAGGTAAAGCAACTTTGGCGCTATTCAACTCTCAAACAGGAAAGTACAAATTGATGAAGAACATTGATGAATTGTGTGGACAATGCCATGGCAATCTGCACTTTCCCGATACCGATCATCTAACTTATAATGGTTGGCTTTTAAGCAAACACGCGCACACACAAGCGGTTGTTGCCAGTGAGCTTAGTGAAGAACGTGTCGGTCAAACTCCTCACGATGTGATTTACGGAGAGGACGCTGAAGATTGTGTTGCTTGTCATGCACCTACAGCAATACTCCTCAAGGGTGGAATGAGCGAATCTCAAGTGTTAGGTTATTTTTTCACCACTATCAATGGAAAGTTCACCAAGAACACCACGGTAGCTCATGTTGCGGAGTGGCCTAACGTTTCCTGTATTGTTTGTCACGATCCACATACTGTTGGCAAACTTTCGTACTTCAACTCTTCAACGAAAAAATATGAGTCGATGAAAAGTGCCGTTGAACTTTGTGGACAATGCCATGGTAATCTGCGCTTTCCCGATACCGATCATCTCAGTTACAACATATGGCGTGGCACTGGCGGCATTGGCGTGCCGGATCAAAAAACGATGCCAGGTGTTACTTGTGTTGATTGTCACATGTTTGTGAGCAATGTGGATGGTAGCAACTCAGCTATGTTCCGGGGCCATAGTTGGCATATCTTTGTAAAGGAAGCAGATGATAGGTATACCACTTCTTGTATGCAATGTCATGCCAGTATGAACAAAATAGAAGCCAAGACCATTATTGACAAATGGAGATCAAGCTTTTTAGATCTTGAAGCAGTTGCTCAGAGAAATGTAACCACAGCAATGCAGGCTATGAAAGGTGTCAAAAACAAGACTCTAAGGAAAGCGTTAAAGGAAGCACAATATAATTTGCAATATGCTGAGTGCGACGAGAGCGGGGGTTTTCACAATCACAAATATCTTATGGCATTGCTAAATGATGCTAATAGCAAAGCACTCATGATATTGTCTGAAGTATCACACAAATAAAAGTGATGTCAAGAAAATTTCTTTTTAAAAGAGCCTATATCGGTGTTCAATATTTCTAAATTTAGCAAAAAGGAAGGTTAACATGAATGATTTTTATCCGATTTATTTGAATTTGCAAAACCAACCTTGCCTGGTAGTGGGTGGAGGGCAGATTGCCGAGCGTAAAGTTAGTTCTTTGCTAAAATGCGGTGCCAATGTAACTTTAATAAGTCCAAAAATTACTAAGCAAATTCAACGGTGGGTTGAACAAGGGAAAATCACTCTTTTTAAACGAAAATACCAAAAAGGTGATGTAAACAACTATTTTTTGGTAATTGGAGCCACTAATATAGAGAAGGTAAACCGATCTATCGCTGAAGATAGCCTTTCCAGAAAAATGTTAGTTAATATCGTAGATGACCCTCAAAAATGCAATTTCATAATTCCTGCTGTAGTCCGGCAGGGAAGTCTTTCCATTAGCATATCTACTGGTGGAAAGAGTCCGTTGTTGGCACAAAAGATACGGAAAAAGCTTGAAAGCGAATTTGGTCCAGAATATGGTGATTTGGTAGATATTATGGGTGATTTGAGACCTATCATTATTCATGAAATTTCAAATATCAACGAGCGTAAGAAGATCTTTTCAGAGTTAGTTGAGTCGGATTTGTTAGACTTGCTTCGCCAAGGGCGTAAAGACGATATAAAGGAGCGAGTAAGCCATGTTCTTAATCGTCATCGGAGTTAATTATAAAACAGCACCTGTAGAGATTAGAGAAAAATTTTCTTTTCACGAAAAAGCATTAAAAGCTGCCTTGAAGCATCTTAAAAGTCATGATTCTATCAATGGTTGTGTGATTTTGTCTACTTGCAATCGCACGGAGATATATGTCACATCATTGGATGCAAAACAAGGATTGGCTCATGTTCGACAATTTTTAGCTGAACGTTTAGGCAACGAGGCACGTGAAATGGACGATTACATTTACGTGCATACTTTGCACGAGTGTGTCAGGCATCTTTTTAGAGTTGCCGCCGGCCTTGATTCTATGATATTAGGAGAAGCTCAGATTTTAGGTCAAGTTCGTGCGGCATATCAAATAGCACGTGAATGTGGCACTACTAACAGTGTTTTAAACACAGTTTTCCAACAAGCTATTTTTGTAGGTAAACGTGTAAGAACTGAGACAAGAATAAATCGAAGCGCTGTATCTATTAGTTATGCAGTTGTAGAATTGGGCAAACAAATATTTGGTGATTTACACGGTAAATCAGTGCTAATTGTGGGTGCCGGTAAGATGAGTGCGTTATCTGCTAAGCATTTGACTTCTAACGGTGTTACCAATATTTTGGTATCCAATCGTTCCTTTGATAAAGCTATAATCTTAGCAGAGCAGTTTAAAGGCAAAGCCGTTCGTTTTGATGATTTAACGATGTATATGGGAAATGTGGATGTTGTCATTAGTTGTACGGCAGCGTCTCATTACATCATTAAGTTTGAAGATGTTGACAAAGTGCTGTCTAAGCGACCAGAACATCAGCTGTTCTTGTTTGACATCGCTGTGCCCAGAAATATCGATCCCAAGGTGAGTGATATACCTCATGTTGAATTATACGATATCGACGATTTACAAAATGTTGTGGATAAGAACCTCGAAAAACGCCGCAAAGAAGCAGTTAAGGCCAATAAAATCGTAGAAGAAGAAATTACCAATTTCTTCCATTGGTTAAACACTCGGTTTGTTGTTCCTGTTATTATGGCTTTAAAACGACGGGGAGAAATGATAGAGCATACCGAGTTAGAAGAAGCTTTTAATAAATTAGGTGAGCTTTCTGAGCATGAAAGAAAAGTAATCTCTACCTTAGCTCATACAATTGTCAATCAGTTGTTGCGTGAGCCAATCATTAATTTGAAAAGGTATGCGTTAACTAATCACGGGCACTTATATACAGAAACATTGCGAAATCTGTTTAACCTTGAAATAGAAGAATCAAAATCTAAAGTAGCCGAAGCAGAGTTGAAAAAGGGGAATGTGAAATAGCAAAAAGTGGGTAGAAAATTATGTCGAAAGATATTGTGGTGGGTACGAGAGCCAGTAGGTTAGCTCAGTGGCAAGCACATTGGGTTGTAAACAATCTGAAAAAATTTTTCCCAAAGCACAAATTTATTGTTGTGGAAGTAAAAACACAGGGCGACAAAAATTCAAACATTGCTTTAACTCAGTTTGGTACTAAAGGAGTATTCACTAAAGAATTGGAAACGGCTATACTTGAACGCAGAATTGATTTTGCAGTGCACAGCATGAAAGATTTACCGACCAGGCTTCCGGACGGACTGACGATTGGAGCAATTTGCGAGCGTAGCGATCCTGCTGATGTACTAATTTCCCGACAAGGCTTGTCTTTAGAAGAATTACCCTTGAATGCACGCATTGGTACCAGCAGTTTGAGGAGGCGCGCACAACTAAAACACTTTCGTTCTGATTTACAAATCGAAAATTTGCGGGGAAATTTAAATACCAGGATGGCTAAATTGAAGAAACAAAATTTAGACGGAATTGTTCTAGCAGCAGCAGGCATTGAAAGGCTTGGCTGGGGCAATCGAATTACACAGAGAGTTCCGTACAGTATTTCTTTACCTGCTGTTGGTCAAGGTGCTATCGGGATCGAAATACGTGAAAATGACAGAGAAATACTTGAGATAGTAAAAGTCTTAGAGCATGCTCCTTCTGCAATTACAATCTCAGCTGAGAGATCTTTTTTGCGTACTTTAGAGGGTGGATGCCAGATTCCTATTGGCGCAATTGCTACTTTAGAAGGAAAAGCATTGGTCTTAGAAGGTATGGTTGGTAATTTGAATGGCGTCAAAATCTTACGTGCAAAATTGGATGGTACTGCTGATCAGGCTGAACAAATAGGAATTTATTTGGCTAATAAGCTTTTAAATATGGGAGCCGATAAAATATTAAACGAATTAAAGCTTAGGTTCAACCGCTATGAATAAAGGATTTGTGTACTTAGTAGGCGCTGGGCCTGGAGATCCCAAGTTAATTACGATTAAAGGTTTAGAGTGCATCAAAAAGGCTGACTGTATTGTCTATGATCGTTTAGTCAATCCCAAAATATTGACATATGCTCGATCGGACACTGAATTGATTTATGCGGGAAAATCACCAGGGTGTCATATTCTTAAGCAGGGGGAAATTAATACGATACTGATCAAAAAAGCTTTGGAAGGAAAGATAGTTACTCGATTAAAAGGTGGAGACCCATTTGTCTTCGGTAGGGGCGGCGAAGAGGTTGAAAAATTGGTTGAATATCGCATTCCTTACGAAATTATTCCGGGTATTACCGCTGGAATTGCAGTTCCTGCTTATGCGGGTATTCCCGTTACACATAGAAATTATAACTCTACTTTGGCTTTTGTCACTGGCAACGAAGATCCAAATAAAGAAGATTCTTCTATTGACTGGACTAAACTTGCCACAGGAGTCAGTACGTTGGTATTCTACATGGGAATGAGGAATTTACCGATGATCGTGGAAAAGCTTATAACGAATGGTCGTTCGCCTAAAACACCGATTGCTTTAATACGATGGGGAACAAGGCCTGAGCAGGAAACTTTGGTGGCAACCTTAAATACCATTGTAAAAAAAGTCGAAGAAGTTCAATTCAGGAATCCGGCGATCATCATTGTTGGTGAAGTTGTTAAGTTACGAGATAAAATGAAATGGTTTGAGCAAAAGCCATTGTTTGGAAAACGGATAGTGGTAACCAGATCTAAGGATCAGGCTAGTACACTTGCAGAAGCTATTGAGAATTTAGGAGGAGAATCTTGGGAGTTTCCAACTATCGACATCCAAGCTCCTGACGATTTTGCTCCAATGGATGCAGCTATTGCCAATTTGCGAGATTATCAATGGCTAATCTTTACCAGTGTTAACGGGGTGAAAAAATTTTTTCAGAGGTTACGTTATCATCAAAAAGATGTCAGAGAACTGTTTGGCGTTAAGCTATGTGCCATTGGCCCTAAAACCAGAAAAGCTTTAGAAAGCGAAGGTTTAATTTGCGATTATGTTCCTGAAGAATACCGTACTGAAGCCATAGTCAAATGGTTGGAAACGCAAAACATAAGAGGCAAAAAAGTGCTGTTAGTCAGAGCCAATATTGCCCGACGACTACTTTCTGATACCTTGAAGAAATTAGGGGCTATGATAACAAATGTGGTGGCTTATAAAACGGTTATGGGAGCAGCTAACGTTGAACAGCTCAGGCAAATGTTAAAAAATAAGGCAATTCACGTTATCACTTTTACCAGCTCATCAACTGTGAGGAACTTTGTTGAAATGTTAGGACTTGAAAATTACAAGGAACTTTTGCAAGGGGTCATGATTGCTTCTATCGGACCAGTTACTTCTGATACCATTCGTAGTTTTGGCTTAAAAGTTGATGTCGAAGCAACTGAATATACCGTCAATGGTTTGGTTGAGGTTATCAAGAACAAGATAATTTCTAAAAACCGGCTTACTTTAAAGAGGGGAAAGTACTGATGATCGGTGTAACCAAGTTACTGTGTGGTTCTGAAAATTTCGGTGATCACTTGCGCTATGCGGAGGCAGCTAAGGGACAAATAAATGGGGCTTCTAAGGGATTTGGTCCTGTAGTTGTCTGGAATTGTACCCGCACTTGTAATTTGAAATGTATTCACTGTTATGCAGATTCTGATTACAGAAAATATGAGGGTGAATTGAGTACCAATGAGGCTTTGAAATTTATTGATGAATTAGGAGAATTCAACGTTCCTGTATTGCTCTTCTCCGGCGGAGAGCCTTTAATGAGGAAGGACTTCTTTCAATTAGTTGAGTACGCGCAAAAATATAACATTCGTTTAACGCTTTCAACCAACGGAACTTTGATTGACAAAACAATTGCCAGACGGCTTAAGAATGTTGGTATAAGCTACGTTGGCATTAGTTTAGATGGTATTGGCTCCAATAATGATAAGTTTCGAGGCCAAGAAGGAGCTTTTGACAGGGCTTTAAAAGGCATTCGAAATTGTTTGGAAATTGGCCAAAGAGTTGGCTTAAGGTTTACCATTAATCGTCATAATTACGATCAGCTGGAGGACATTTTTAAGCTTATTGAAGAAGAAAACATTCCACGGGTGTGTTTCTATCATCTCGTTTATTCTGGGCGAGGCAGTAAAATGATAAAAGAAGATATAACTCACGAGGAATCTAGAGCAGCGATGGACTTAATTATTAGAAAAACTTTGGAATTTCATAAAAAAGGATTGAACAAAGAAATTCTCACAGTGGATAACCATGCTGATGTCGTGTACTTATATTTAAGAGTCAAGGAATTATATCCAGAACGTGCTGACAAAATCTGGGAGCTGATGCAAATCAATGGTGGCAACCGCTCAGGGATTGCTTTTGGCAACGTGGATTATCAGGGTAATGTGCATCCTGATCAATTCACCCAACAATATACTCTCGGCAATGTTCGGGAGAGGAATTTTGGTGATATTTGGAAAGATACTTCTCATGAAATCATGGCGGGACTAAAAAATCGTAAACCTTTACTTAAGGGCAGATGTGGTCAATGTAAATGGCTGAGTGTTTGCAATGGCAACTTTCGGGCGCGAGCTGAAGCGATTACCGGTGATTTTTGGGGATCTGATCCGGCTTGTTATTTGACCAACGAAGAGATCGGGGTTCCCAAAGAAGTAGGCTTGATCTGAAAGCAACAAGAAGGCAAGTTGTTTTTACGCTTTAAAAAAGGGAGGCGATGTATGAAATTCCCAAGTATGAGAATGCGTAGATTAAGGGAAAATGAGGAAATTCGCCGATTAGTTCGAGAAACAAATCTCACTACTGATGATCTGATTTATCCTCTCTTTGCTGTTAATGGCAAAAGTGTGAAAAATCCGGTGAAATCTATGCCTGGAGTGTATCAACTCTCTGTTGACCTTATCGTGAAAGAAGTTAGAAAGTGCCGTGAAATGGGAATTCTTGGAGTTATTCTATTTGGCATTCCCGCATATAAAGACGAAGTAGGCAGTTCGAGTTACGATGAGAACGAAGCTGTGCAAAGGGCAATTGTTGCCATCAAGAAAGATTGTCCTGAACTGTTAGTAATAACTGATGTATGTATGTGTGAATATACCTCTCATGGTCATTGTGGAATAATCAAAAACAGACATGTGTTAAACGACCCAACTCTGGAAATCCTTGGCAAAATAGCCTTATCTCATGCAAGAGCTGGAGCCGATATGGTGGCCCCTTCTGCTATGATGGATGGGCAAGTTGCCTTTATCCGGAAAACCTTGGATGACAATGGATATGAAAATATCCCAATTATGGCTTATTCTGCCAAATTTGCATCGGCCTATTACGGGCCTTTTCGTGATGCCGTGGGATCAACTCCTCAGTTTGGTGACCGCCGAGGTTACCAAATGGATTTTGCAAATGCCGATGAAGCCGTTAGAGAAGTTTGGTTGGATCTTGAGGAGGGTGCAGATATTGTAATGGTTAAGCCTGCTTTGGCTTACATGGATATCATTCATCGTGTCAAGAATGAATTTAAAGTACCTGTTGCCGCCTACAATGTGAGCGGTGAGTATGCCATGATCAAGGCAGCTGCGGATAAAGGTTGGATTGATGAAAAACGTATAGTTATGGAAACGCTGATTGCAATGAAACGAGCAGGAGCCGATATCATTTTAACTTATCATGCAAAGGATGTTGCATTATGGTTGAAGGAAGGACGAGTATGATCATTTCATGGAATACAACCAATCAGTGTAATATGTTTTGCAAGCATTGTTACCGTGAAGCGGGCGTTAGAGTTGATGAAGAGTTGAACACAGAAGAGGGCAAAGCACTTTTAGACGAAATCGCCAAAGCTGGGTTTAAAATCATGATCTTTAGTGGCGGAGAGCCGTTGATGCGGCCAGATATATTTGAGTTAATCGAATATGCAGCAAAAGTGGGGTTGCGACCAGTTATAGGTAGCAATGGAACGCTTATTACCTCTGAAGTGGCCAAGAAACTCAAAAATGCTGGTGCTATGGGAATCGGTATCAGCTTAGACAGTATGAGCCCTGAAAAACATGATAGATTTCGAGTGTACAAGGGTGCTTGGCGAGAGGCTACAATGGGCATGAAAAACTGTCGAGACGTGGATTTGCCTTTCCAAATTCATACTACCATAATGAATTGGAATCAAGATGAAGTTGAAGATCTAATTGATTTTGCTGTGGCTATGGGAGCTGTGGCGCATCATTTCTTTTTCTTAGTGCCAACTGGCAGAGCGATAAATATTGAAAAAGAGTCGTTAAGAGCTGAACAGTACGAAAACATTCTCAGCAGAATTCTGGAAAAACAAAAGAAAGTACCTATTGAACTGAAACCCACTTGTGCTCCTCAATTTATGCGAATTGCCAATGAAATGGGTATGACTCCACGATTCAACAGGGGCTGTTTAGCGGGTATATCTTATTGCATAATCGGGCCGAAGGGATTGGTTCAACCCTGTGCGTATTTGAACATAAGCTTGGGCAACGTTCGTGATGTTCCATTTAGTGAACTTTGGGCTAATAACCCCATTTTAATAAATCTTCGTTCAATGAAGTATAAAGGTGGTTGTGGAATCTGTAAATACAAAAAAATTTGCGGTGGTTGTCGGGCCAGAGCAGCGTTTTACAATAATGGAGATTATATGGCTGAAGAACCTTGGTGTTTATATCAAGGACGCAAGGGGTAGAAAAGTTATGGATAATGTAGATTGTCAATTATTGAACATTATACAAAACGAATTTCCAATTGTATCCCAACCTTACAAAGTGCTTGGAAAGCGATTGAAGATCGGCGAAGACGAAGTTATTCAACGCTTAAAAGTTTTAAAAAGTGAAAAGATCGTCAGAAGAATTGGAGCCGTTTTTGATCCCAGGAAATTGGGTTATGTCAGTACTCTGTGTGCTGTTAAGGTACCGGAAGAGCACTTAGAAGAAGTGACTGAGATAATCAATTCCTATCCAGGAGTTACACACAATTATCTCCGAGAATATGATTACAACATGTGGTTTACTTTAATCGTACCCGATACAGAAATGATAAAAGCTGTATTAGATGAAATACTCCAGAGGACTGGCATATCGGATTTAATTGTCCTGCCCGCAGTGAATTTGTTTAAAATTCATGTGAATTTTGACTTGTGTGGAAGAACAGAAGATGCTGAATAATGAATAATATAGATAAAATGATTGTTCGTAAACTACAAAATGATATACCTTTATGTTCAAACCCTTTCACTATTCTATCCAAAGAAATTGGCATTAGCGAAAGACAATTACTAAAACGAATTCGCGAAATGAAAAAAATCGGCATTATTAGGCGTTTTGGAGCTACTTTGTACCATAGAAGAATCGGTTTTAAAGCTAATGCCATGGTGGTGTGGCAAGTACCTAAAGAACAAGTCGAAGTGGTGGGAAAAATTATGGCCTCCTTTTCCGAAGTTAGCCACTGTTATCAGCGTTCTACCTGTTCCAAATGGCCTTACAATATGTTCATTATGGTGCATGGCAAAAGTTCTCTTGAATGCGAGAAAGTTGTAGCTAAGATTTCAGCTGCTACGGGTATCAAAAAATACAAATTGTTATACAGTACTGCTGAGTTGAAAAAAAGTAGCATGAAATATTTTATGGAAAAATAGGTTTAAGGTATTTTAGAAGGTTGGTGAATAGTTTTGCGAAATTGTCAAAAATCAATTGATTTGTTCAAAGAGGCTCAAAAGTATATCCCGGGTGGAGTGAACAGTCCGGTAAGGGCTTTCAAATCAGTCGGATTAAATCCTATATTCATTGAAAAAGGGAGGGGTTCCAAGATCTTTGATGTAGATGGAAACGTTTATATTGATTATGTAGGTTCCTGGGGACCACTGATTTTAGGTCACAGTCATCCTAAAGTAATTGAGGCGTTGAGAAACTATTTGGATAGAGGTACCAGCTATGGGGCTCCAACAGAATTGGAGACAGAATTGGCTAAGATGATAGTTGAAGCTGTACCTTCAGTAGAGTTGGTACGAATGGTCAATTCCGGTACCGAAGCTACCATGAGTGCTTTGCGTTTGGCTCGTGGGTACACCAAACGTAACAAGATTCTTAAATTTGAGGGATGTTATCATGGACATGTTGATTCGTTATTGATTAAAGCGGGTTCTGGTGCATTGACTCATGGAGTCCCTACCAGTCTTGGAATTCCTAATAGTGTTGCAAATAACACAATTGTAGCTCCATACAATGATTTAGAGGCTTTAGAAAGAATTTTTGAAATCGAAGGTGAAAACATTGCAGCGGTGATCGTTGAACCTATAGCTGGTAATATGGGAGTAGTTCTACCTCAAGCTGGCTACTTGGAAGGTTTGAGAGAATTAACAAAAAAATTTGGTGTTTTGCTAATTTTTGACGAAGTGATAACTGGGTTCAGAGTCGCTTATGGCGGCGTGCAATCTTTGTATAATATCGATCCGGATTTAACATGTTTTGGTAAGATCATTGGTGGCGGATTACCTGTTGGAGCCTACGGCGGGAAAAAGCATATTATGGAGCAAATTTCTCCGATTGGACCGGTTTATCAAGCAGGAACGTTATCAGGCAATCCTTTGGCCATGGTCGCAGGCATTGCTACTCTGAAAATCTTGCAAAAACCTGGTATATATGAGGAAATAGATAGAAAAGCGAAATATCTGACTGAAGAAATAGCTAAAGCGGCGGATTCGGCAAATGTGAAGATTTCTCTAAATCGAGCCGGTTCCATGTTCTGTATTTTCTTCACAGATAGAAAGGTGGTTGATTTTGCTTCTGCTCGTGCATCAGATACTAAGAAATTTGCTGCTTTTTTCAAAAATATGCTGAAAAATGGTATTTATTTGGCTCCTTCTCAATTTGAAAGTACCTTTGTTTCTTTGGCTCATAGCGATGAAGATATAGAATGTACCATTAAAGCCAGCTATAGTAGTTTCGCCGCGGTAAAAGAGCTTTAAGGTGCACATTGAGAATTCTTTCATTGTTTTTAATTTATTGCTATAAAAAATTACGATTCTTTCCAAGATAATGTGGATCTCAGATTATGCACGAACATCACAAGATGATCCAAACCTCTTTTGTCGCTTGAAAAGCGATGTTTATTTGATAAATACTCATAGGTTGTAAGGTTGATGTACAACTTAAGTGTGTTGGTTAGTGCAATTTTGTCTCGCAACAACATCTCGGCAGAATTGGATTTTCTTCTTCTATGGGCATGTTGGTGAAACTATAAACTGATGTATAATACTGTTGAGGTGGTAAAGTGGTACCAAATATTTTGGTAAAATCATACAGGGAATCTGTAATGAGACTGGGGCGTTTCGTTGAGAATCTTTTCGATCGTTCTGTTTACGCGCTCATGAATAGAGATTCAGGAATGGCAAAAAAAGTTATAGCTGACGACAAGATAGCTGACGAGATGCGCGATGAGTTAGTAGAAAAGAGTGTTTGTCTGATCGGTGAATATGCTCCTGTTGGAAGACACCTTGTGGAAATTTCAAGGGGAGTCATCTTGGCAAACACTCTTGAGATGATAGGAGATAGAGCAAAGTCGATAGCTTCAAATACCACCCAGTTGATTAAAGAACCTGCTCTTAAACCCCTTGTGGATCTGCCAAAAATGGCGTCAACCGCTGAAGAAATGATCAGAACAAGTCTTTCTGTGTACATGGATAGAAGTAATTCCTCCGAGATTGATAAATTGCTCAAAATGGAGGAATATGTTGATGTATTAAATGTAGCTATTGAGGATGAACTCAAGCTTTACATGATGCAGTCCCCCAAAAATGTTGCAAGAGCGATGAGGCTTATTTTTATTTCCAGAGATATAGAGGAGGTCGCTGATCTTTGTTTAAAAGTCTTATCCAATGTGCGCTCAAACTCGGAGGTGTGATCTTTGAAAACCCTTTATAAGTATGTGTCCAAAGAATTTGTCATGCCGTTTTTCATCGGATTAGTGGGTTTTATAATTTTTGTAAGTGTTGAATTGCTATACCAGATATCAAATATCATAATACAAAATCGCGTAGGGTTTTGGGAACTTTTTGTTTTGATTTACTATTATCTTCCGAAATTCATCGTGATGGGTATCCCCGTTGGTACTTTACTTGCGATCTTTTGGGTGTTGTCGAATTTCTCAGCACGACGCGAACTTATGGCATTTCAAGTTCATGGCATAAACCTAAAGAAGATCGTGATTCCCTTTTTAATGATGGGAGTGATCCTGGCAGTTGGCACATATTTGATCGAAGATTACGTAGTTCCGAATTTTACTGTTATGGCGAAGGAATTTGAGGCAAAAAATGTGTGGCATTCTTCACTGCCAAAAGTAGAAACGAACACATTTTTTAAGGCGAACAACAGCTATTTTTATGTGAAAGAATTCGATCCAAAAACAGAGAAATTTAGCACTGTTCTCATGTATCGCATATCTGGAAACAACATTTCCGTCATATATGCTAAAAGTGCATACCTTAAAGATGGAAATTGGTATTTAAAAGATGGGAGAATGTATACCGTCAAAAATGGGTTGATGGATTTCGATATGTCTTTTAACACTATGAAATTGGATATAACAGAGGAAGTTATTAAGTACATACGTTCACAAAAACCACCGGATGCCATGAGCTCACAAGAGTTAAGAGAACGAATAAATCTTTTCAGAAAATTGGGGCTTAATCCAAGTACTTTCGAAGTTGAATTATACTCGCGTTTTGCTAATGCTTTGGGAGCTTTTATTATCGCTTTCTTTGGCGTTCCATTTTCGTTATTTTTTGGGATAAAAAGCAAATCTTGGGGTGTGATAATAACTTTTATCTTGGTGGTTCTTTATCAAGGTGCAGGAGCCTGGTTGAGCGCTATGGGAGAAAATGGAATGATTCAACCAATATTAGCTTCATGGCTTCCTGATCTGATTTTTGCAGTTGTTGGAATATTTTTCTTCCTACTTTTAGATAGTCGTTTGATGTTCAAGATAAAGGAAACTTTGATCAGAATCGTGCCAATTCTTTTGATCATCTTTGTTTTGGGAATATCTAATCGAGCTTTCGGTTCTCAACTGCTTAAAATCACTGCTGGACAGTTGAAAACTCTTTCGGCTACCGAAGTGGTTTATACTGGAGGAGTCACAGTTGAATCTCTTAATTACAGCATAGCCGCATCAAAAGTGAGCATCTTTTTCAATAAAAAAGGTCATGCTTCATATGCTGTTTTTGTGGGAAATGTTGTTTATACTCAAGGAAAGAGAAAGATATTTTCCTCAAAGATAACGGTTGAATTTCAAAAAGAAATGGCTCTTGTCGACAATATTTGGGGAGCTGTTAAGGTTAAGAATGCCAAAGGAGTTAAAAAAAATGTGTATTTCAGGGGTGATAAAGCATTCTATGATACAGCTTCTGGAACAAGTATCATAAAACCCGGATATATAACCACATGTACAGCGAGTCCCCCGCACTACAAAGTTGAAGCCTCTGAGATTTACATCGTTCCAGATGATCATCTAATTGCTTATAATGTGGTGATGTATATATTTGGAATACCTGTTATGTATTTGCCTCAATATTACTACTCATTAGCTGGAGGGAAACAACCCATGGAGGTTTCCTTCAACTATTCGGTTAGTAAAGGTTGGTACACAGCTGTGAAATTCAACTTTGCTCCGACTTCTTCCCTAAATGGTGATGTGCACTTTAGTTCTTATCAAAAGGGACCTCTAAATCAGGGATTTGATTTGGCTGGGAAATTATTTGGATTGCCTTATTCACTTTCATACGCAAGTTCTTCAGAAAATGGTTCTAAATTAAGTGAGCTTGTTAAATTTGGAATATCTGGAACTTTTTTTAGATCGTATAAAACATCTTTTAACTATCAAAATGACGTGATGTCCAATAAACAAGGTTCTGTCCTTTCTCTTTCAGGACCTGTTGCAGGTGGTACACTTTCCTTGAAAGCTATTCAATCTGTGTCAAAGAATGTGCAAAATTACGATGTACCTTACAAGATAACTAATCTTCGAACATCCATAGGTGCATTAAGCATCACTGGTAAAGTAGCTGGAAAGGCTCATTTTTCATTGCCTTCAGCTAATTTTTCAGACGCCAACTCTATTTCTGGAAAGTTCTCATGGCCACTTCGTTTGTTTACGCTCAAATCCATTTCAGGGGCTTACTCAGGAAACGTATCCTTTTCATCTAATCAACCTGTAAAGTATGCAAGCTTTGCAGACGCGAGCTATAATTTCAATTCTTTGGGTGCAAAATTTTGGGGATTGGGTTTGAATTTATCATATGGAGCAAAAACGGGATTTAAAGCAGAAAGTGGGAATGTGACAATTGCAAATAGAATTGCTGCAATATTAAAAACGAAACTATCTTATGATCTGTTTGGGCTCAAAATTTCAGCACTTCACACTTTGATACAAGTTGGAGGAAGAGATATTTCAAGTTTTGACACGCACAATTATCAAAACAACATTGGATTTTCTCTTAATTATAAATTTCCAGTCATTCCACTGAACGCTTCGGCTAAGTTCTCATATAATTTTAACAATCAAACACATCCATGGTCAAATGTGTTACTTACCACTTCGTCAAAATTCGACGTTTTTGCAATGAAGAACGTGTTAAACACGAGTACGATAATAGAACCATCTCTAAAGTTTGTGAATACAAAATATTCCTTCAGTTCAAAGTGGCCTGGTTTTGCTTACCATGCTGAAACACTGTATGATTACAATTCCAAAAAGTTTTCCGATATTTCAAATAAATTTACCGCATCTCTTAAGAACTTACTGTTCCTCTCAAATTTTAAGTTGTCAACGCAGTTTATGATAAAAAGCCAAGATTTTTCGATAAACGATCTCAAATTTGCCATGTCTGGAAAATTGAAGCCCCTTGGCATTAGCCTCTCTTCAAAGGGAAGCTATTCAAATGGGCAGTTACAATCCGTGACCTTAAACTTTTTAAAACTTTGGGATTGTATGGGACTAAGGGGTACGATTAATTTCTCTACAGTAGGCGGATTCAAACTTTCAAAATTTGCGCTCACACTTTACATAACAGCCTTTCCAGAAAAATTTGTTTCCTTCGATCCCGTGACGGGTAGTTTTGGGTTTTCTCTGTTCTGAGTAAATACAGAGAATCCGATGTTAGTAAGGTGATGAAATATGGAAGAATCAAGGGTAATGCCACAAAGCAAAGAAGCCGAGGAGGCTGTAATAGGAGCCCTTTTTCTCGATCCAGAAGCTGCTGAGACGGTTTTCGAAGTCCTCTCGCATAACGATTTCTATTTTACTCCCACGAAGCTTATATTCCAAGCTATGGAAGAGCTCTTTGAAAGTTCTGAACCAATAGATGTGCTTTCGGTGACAGAGGTACTAAGAACTAAAAAACAATTAGATCTTGCAGGTGGCGAGATAGGAGTCATGCATTTAGCTGATGCCGTACCAATAGTTTCCAATGTGGAATACTATGCAAAGATCGTGAAAGAAAAATCTATACTTCGTCAGCTTATAAAAACCGCTGGCAAAATTGCCAGCCTTTCATATGAACATGGCGATGTTGACGATATACTTGACAATGCAGAAAGAATGATATTTAAAATAGCCGAGAGAAGAACAACACGTACCTACATGGCTATAAAAGACGTAATAGATTCCTCATTTGTACGTATTGAAAAGTTAAAAATGGAACGTGAGTCTCCAGAAGGGGGTATATACGTTTCGGGAATCCCCACCGGTTTCAGGGATTTTGATAGTATGACTGCTGGACTTCACAAATCGGATCTCGTTATAATTGCAGCAAGACCGTCGCTTGGAAAAACTTCACTTGCGCTTACTTTAGCGAGAAATATTTCCCTTCGTTATGAATACAACGTCACTCTCTTCAGTTTAGAAATGTCGGCAGAACAACTGGCACATAGGATGCTCTGTGCAGAAGGATATGTGGATCTTAAGAATATACGTTCCGGTTTCATAACTCCAGATGACTGGAGACGGCTGACAGATGCTGCTAATAGGTTAAGAAGCGCACGCATGGTTATAGACGACGATCCCTCTTTAGATATAATGAAGTTAAGGACAAAAGCGCGTAAAATAAAAAAGGAATATGGTATGGATGTGATGTTCATCGATTACCTCCAGTTAATGCATAGCAGGGGACGACATGAAAATAGACAACAGGAAATTTCTGAGATATCGCGTTCGTTGAAGCTTCTTGCCAGGGAGTTGGATGTCTGTGTGGTGGCTCTTTCACAACTTTCAAGGGCTGTAGAGCAGCGCGACGAAAAAAGGCCTAGACTAAGCGATCTAAGAGAATCTGGAGCAATTGAACAAGATGCGGATGTTGTAATTTTTATACACCGCGGAGATTATTATAAATCCAGAAAGCAGAAAGAGGAAGAGGAAACCCCCATTGATTTTGATAGTCCAAAAGACGCCGAAATAATAATAGGAAAGCAAAGAAACGGGCCAGTAGGAAGCGTGATTGTCAGTTTCTTTCCTAAATTTGCAAGTTTTTACGAAAAAGATCGAACTCATGAATAGTGGAGGTGAATAAGTGCCACTTGTAACTTTCGAAGGTATTGACGGATGTGGGAAATCGACTCAGATTGAAATGCTCAAATCGTATTTGGAAAAAAAAGGTATAAAGTTTTCGATTTTCAGAGAACCCGGTGGTACACATATAGGTGAACAAATAAGACAAATTCTTTTGGACAAAAACAATTCGGATATGAGTGCCAAGACAGAATTTTTACTGTATGCTGCGTCTCGCGCTCAATTGATAGAAAAGGCAGTTAGACCCAAACTCAACACGGGAGAGTTCGTAATTCTGGATAGATACATAGACTCGTCAGTAGCTTATCAAGGATTTGGAAGAGAATTAGGCAAGAGAATAGTGATTTTGATCAACGAGTTTGCCACAGATTTACTTTATCCAGATCTTACGTTCTATTTAGAAATTGATGAAAAAACGTTCAAAGAAAGAATGCGTTCAAGTGGAGACAGAATGGAATCCGAAGGTTGGAAATTCATGGAGCGCGTAATTAAGGGATACGAATTTTTATCAAAATCTAAAAGATTTGTCACGATCGATTCAAGGCTCAAGCCAGATCAAATTTTTAAGTATATAATTAAAGAGATTGAAAGTCATTTCTCATTTTGATTTCGATCTTTTGAAGTAAAAGTGGTATAATTTTCAAACCCCAACACGAGGAGGTGTCGTGCCGGCAAAGACTGGCAAATTCCATGGCAAAAATAGGGGGAATAACGGTCGTAGATATAGGTACGTACAACATTAAAGCTGCCCTTGGCGAAAGAGTAAGTGACGGCTTTAAGATTTTGAGCTATTCTACCGTAAAATCCAACGGCTTTTCAGGTGGAAAGATTGTGGATGCAATCGGCCTTAAAGCAAGTATTGGAGAAGCACTGGGAGAGCTTCAATCACAGCTGGCTAAGAAAATGCCTTTTGGTGATCTTATCGTAACGGGTTCTTCAAACGTGTTTGGTATGGAGAGAATAAAAGTTGAAAAGATACTGTCAAAAGATAAAGCCGAGCCTATAAAGGAGTCTCATGTTCGCGATATGCGTATTGAGGCTGGAAAGCAGAAAAACATAATTGACGTGATCCCTGTGAATTACACACTTGATGATGGGCGAACGGTGATCAATCCGGTTTCCATGATGAGTACAAAGATAGCGGCAGATATGATACTTCTCAAAATTGAGGAAATGGCTCAAGATGAGATTTTGAATCTTTTTGAAGGTTATAATTTTACTTCGGTATCGATAGCACATCCAGGTATATTTGCGGCGGAGGGTGTGTTAAACGAAAGTGAAAAGGATCGAGGAATCCTATGTCTGGAAATGGGGTATGGCACAACTAAAATCATTTCATACGCAAATGGAGTACCTGTGGGGTTTCGCCTCATTCCACTTGGTGTTTACAACATTGTCAAAGATATAGCCACGGTTTTCAAGGTTTCTTATTCAGAAGCTGAACGTTTGCTTTTTTACCATTCTAACTTGGATTACGAAAGTGTAAAAGAAGATGAAGTGGTGGAAACAACGGATTTTGATGATAAAACTAAAAAAAATGTTAAAAAGCGTTCTGTTTCTTTAACAGCGTATGCGAGATCGCGAGAAATATTCAGCATCGTAAGAAGAAATTTTACTCAGTTTTTGAACGATCCTTCTTTCAATCCTGTCGGTCTTGTAATAACTGGTGGAGGAGCTTCGATACCCGGAATTGCTGGAATCGGTTCATCCGCATTCAACATAACAGCTCGAACTGGTACTTACGCATCTTCAAACAACGTTATTGTTAATGGAGCTGAAGATATCATGGCAGTTCCGGCATATAGTTTGCTTTTTGGTGCGTTCGTATATCTATTTAAGTATGGAGTTAATGCCAGAAAAACATTTAAGATGAGCACTGCATCTAAAGCTCCTGCCATCTCCTCTGATGAAAATGAAGATGAAAGCAGTAAAGATGGATTTTTGAAGAAAGTATGGGAGTTTTTGAAAAAATTGGTGTGATCTCTTGAAAAGGGAGGTATATCGATGCCTTTTGAGATCGAGAAAGAAGGTAAGCACGAAAGAAGAGTCAAACGTATACCAACTATAAAGGTCATGGGTGTAGGTGGGGCTGGTAATAATGCGATTACAAGGATGATAGAATCCGGAATAAGAGATGTTATTTTTGTCTCTGCAAATACGGATCTTCAGGTCCTTGAAGCAAGTCAAGCCGATGTCACTATTCAATTAGGCGCCGAAACAACTCGTGGACTCGGTGCTGGCGGATATCCAGAAATAGGTGAAAGGGCGGCTGAGGAAAGTATAGATGAAATTGAGAAAGTACTTGATGATACTGACTTGCTTTTTCTCACTGCTGGCCTAGGTGGTGGAACGGGTACAGGGTCTTCCCCAATTATTGCGCGAATTGCACGAGAACTTGGAATATTAACAGTCGCGATCGCTACAACGCCATTTTACTTTGAGGGAAACAGCAGATGGCGTATCGCTATGGAAGGGCTCAAAAAGCTTCGAGGTAATGTGGATACCTTAATTCGTATATCTAACAACAAATTACTGGAAGAGCTTCCAGTTGATACCACGATACCAGATGCTTTTCTCAAAGCAGATGAAACTTTGCACCAAGGTGTAAAAGGTATCTCGGAACTTATAACAAAACGTGGATACATAAACCTTGATTTTGCAGATGTTGAATCTATTATGAGAGACGCTGGACCAGCAATGTTGGGAATAGGTGTTGGGAAAGGTGAAAATCGCGCCGAAGAAGCCGCAAGGATGGCGATGGAATCGAGATTGCTCGAACAGCCTGTTGACAACTCTTCTGCTATTATACTCAACGTTTCTGCTCCAAAAAATGTGACGATGAAGGAAATGCATATTGCCGCATCTGTGATAAGACAAGGATGTAGCGAAGAAGCTGATGTAAAATTCGGGCTCATAATTGACGATTCTATACCTGAAGACGAAATGAGAGTTACACTCATAGCAACAGGTTTTGAAGAACCAGATAAACTGCTTTTCAATGATACTGACATTCCGGCAATATACAGATCGGGACTTGATGAGCTTTTAAAATAAATTCACCTGTCTGTGCTCAAAGTAATTGAAATAATATTTCGTAACTTATTGTCGTCCATGTGAATAGAAATGAATGGGGGATTTTGGTTTGCCGCCTTTCAAAAGAATAGGTGAAATCTTAGTATCTAAAGGATATATAACGCCTGAAATACTCGCGAGATCGCTTGAAATATCAAAAGCTACCAAAAAGCCATTAGGGCGGGTTTTGGTTGAAAACCACTTCGTAACATGGGATGACATTGCGGATGCTTTATCCACTCAATTTGGGCTTCCAAAGCTTGAAGAGCTTCCATCCGATATTCCCTTTGATGTAATAAACTCCATTCCGCGAAATCTGATCAATACATACAGGTTGATACCATATAAAAAAGTTGGAAATACTCTGTATGTGGCAACTGATAACGCAATAAATTACACGCAAATAATGCGAGAGATCCGTTTTATTACATCAATGAAAGTAAAAGTTGCAATCGTACCCACAGATGCGTTTGACGCATTTTATCAGTCTATATTTGGTTCTCAAATAGATACAGGGCTTCCAGAAACTTTTGAAGATCTTCCACAAGAAGAGGAAACTCAAGAGGAAGAAGAGATTGAAGAGGCTCCGGCGGTAAGACTTGCAAAGGCGATAATAGAAGGTGGAATTTCTCAAGGTGCAAGTGATATTCATATAGAACCGACTCGAAATGTTGTTAACGTCAGATACAGAGTTGACGGAATACTCAGAAAGGTTACAACATATCCCAGAAAAACACACTCGTCTATTGTATCGAGAATAAAGATCATGTCAGGACTGGATATATCGGAAAAACGCCTTCCCCAAGATGGAAAATTTTTCATGAAATATCAGGGAGAGCAATATGATTTCAGGGTTTCGACGATGCCAACAATATATCAAGAAAAAATTGTTATGAGGATTCTTCGCGTTTCTGCCTCTCAACAACATATTTCGGATTTAGGTTTCAGTGAGTACAATACCAAAAGATTTTTGGAGCTTATACATTATCCATATGGAATAATACTTCTTACCGGGCCAACTGGTAGTGGTAAATCTACTACTCTTGTTGCAGCAATAAATGAGATAAAAGATATAACTAAGAACATTGTCACCGTAGAAGATCCGGTTGAGTACAATATAGATGGTGTTAATCAATGCCAGATCAATCCTGAAATAGGCTTAACTTACGCAAGATTTCTGAGATCAATACTTCGACAGGATCCAAATATCATAATGATAGGGGAAATTCGTGATCGTGAAACTGCGCAACTTGCTCTCGAAGCCTCAATGACTGGGCATCTTGTCTTCAGTACATTGCATACTAACGATGCGCCAAGTGCCATCTCGAGACTTATAAATCTCGGTCTCGATCCACATATGATAGGAGTTTCGTTGATCGGTGTGGTAGGTCAGCGGCTTGTTCGAAAACTTTGCAATGAGTGTAAAAAAGAGGTTACGCCCAAAAAAGAAATTGCTGAAGTAGCGAAAAGACTTTATCCCGATTTGGAGCCCAAAATGTACGAAGCAGCTCATTGCCCGTCTTGTTCAAATGGATACAAAGGGCGAACTGCCGTAAACGAAGTTATGATCGTCACACCGGAAGTTCGAGAGCTCACGTATCGTGGGGCCTCCGACACTGAGCTTCGCGAAGCTGCACGACGTGGTGGAATGAGGACCCTATTTGAAGATGGCGTGGATAAAATAATAAGGGGAATAACTTCTTACGACGAGGTTACTCGCGTGGTGAGAAATGAGTGAACCAAAAAAATATCAATATCATTCTCGTTCGCCTCAAGAGTGGGACGAGATAGATAAGAGCAGAAAACAGAGGACTCCTTCTCGGAGCTTCAAGCGAGGAAGGTATATTTTACTTTTTAACCTTGTCTTGATTCTTATTATAGTTTTTGTGTATCTCGCAACTCAAAAACAGCGCAGCATAGTTAGTGAATCATTAAAAACTGTTGGGAATTTTCAAATATACATATCTGCAAACAAAAGTGAGTATCTCTCTGGAGAACCACTTGAGTTCAAAGTCTATATCACGAATTTATCAAAAGAAACGAAGAGCTTTTCTTTATATTCCTTCAACGTCAGAATAGGGTCTAAAGCGAGTCCTGATTTGTACAATTTTCATTTTGATAAGACCATTCACTCAAAAATAGAAGGCAAAAGCAGCGTGCTTCTTTACGATTTAAAACATGAAGTAAATCTTTCCTATCTCAAAAGTGGAACATATCGCGCCAATATTCTTATGAATTTAAATGGTAAAGCCGTACATTTGTTGAAAGATTTTACGTATCTTTCCAAAGTTCAAGCCATTTTAGAATCAGGTCAGGACTTTTTCGTTGAGAACCAGAAGGCTATCTTCAAGCTGTATGTTAAAGATAACACACCGAATCCTGTTGACATTAAAATCAAAACAGTAACATTTTCTTTGTTGAACGAAAGACGCAACCTCATTTTGTCCAGAACGTTTACTGCTCCAAGTCAAGTGAATCTTGCATCGGATCAAAGTAAGCTGCTCTATACATATAGAATAAATCTTACTCAAGAACCGGGACAATATCATCTTTTGGCTAAGATTCAAGGCATGAAGACTCTTTCGGCCACAGCTACGTTTTTGATCGTTAATCCATCTCAAGTTGGCAACATCAACGATCTAAAATTAAACTCTGATATTCCAATGATAGTGGAACGAAATCAGCCTACCGATTTTTCGCTTTGGATTTCCAACACATCTCTTAAAGAAAAATTTGTTACTCTCGATTCTATAACACTTTTTATCAAACAAGGTGGCACAGAGCTTTACAGATTTTCGGATACCTCGCCACACAATGTGATTATACCTTCAGGCGGGACAAGAATATTAGTAAATTCTAAATCATGGAGGACGATAACCTTTCCATCAAGTGGAACATATACACTTAACGCCATAGTCAAGATCAAAGGCAAATATTTAGAGTATAGACAAATTATAAAGAGCCTTTGACTTTTAAAAATTTTAAAGGGAGGAAGTGTTAAAGTGCAAAGAATAGTTACATGGGGTCTTGGAGCAATGGGAAGTGGCATTGTAAAAGACATACTCAGCAAATCTGAACTAAAACTCGTAGGCGCGATCGAAACGCTTAAGAATGAACTTGACGGAGAATCGCTTGGGGAACATTTGAAGGTTAACAGTGAAATTACCATATCATCAGACCCTGAAAAGGTAATATCCGAAACCGATCCTGATATTATTTTGATAGCAACTACGTCGTTCGTTCCGAAGGTATTTCCAATGATCAAAGTAGCAGTTGAACATTCTGTAAATGTTATTACGCTTGCTGAAGAAATGGCATATCCTTGGCTTGATTATCCGGAGCTTTCTCACAGGATGGATTCTCTTGCGAAGAAACATGATGTTTCCATTCTTGGTACTGGGGTTAACCCCGGATTTGTTCTTGATACGCTAATACTTACTCTTACAGGTGTATGCCTCAACGTTGAAAAGATAAAAGCCCAGCGGATAAACGATCTTTCTCCATTTGGTGCGGAGGTTATGCGTACTCAAGGAGTTGGAACAACTGTTGAAGAATTTAAACGTGGTATAAAGAATGGGAATATAGTTGGTCATATCGGCTTTCGTCAATCAATTGCAATGATAGCGGATGCACTTGGATGGAAAATCGAACGTATAGAAGAAGAAAGAGAACCCATTGTATCCAAAACCTATCGCGAAACACCTTATGTAAAGGTTGAACCTGGCCAAGTTGCAGGTTGCCGGCACATAGGGAAAGGAATTATCAATGGTGATGTGAAAATCGAACTTGTACATCCTCAACAAATTCATCCAGAGCTGGAAAACGTGAAAACCGGGGATTTTATTCAGATTGAAGGAGATCCAAATTTATCTATGGAGATAAAACCTGAGATTCCAGGTGGAAAGGGCACAATGGCAATGGCTGTTAACATGATTCCGGCAGTTATAGATGCAAAACCCGGGCTTTTAACCATGAAGGACATGCCAGTTCCTCACGGGATCTTGGATGCGGGGGAATGAAGATGGCCAAGCGTGGAGACTGGGTAAAAATTCACGCCATTGTGTTAAGAGCTGAAGAACGTTCTCCTCACCTTCCTCAAGATACAAAAAAAGTACCATTGGAAATGTGGGTCAATGGATTTTTAAGAGAAGATGCCAAAATAGGAGATGAAGTACAAGTTTCCACATTGAGTGGGCGAATCGTGAGCGGGACTCTTGTAGAGGTCAACCCACGTTACACTCATGATTTTGGCGATCCGATCGCTGAGCTCTTGAAAATTGGTCCAAATCTCAAGCGGATTTTGGAGGAGAATTGAAATGTACGAAGATGTGATGAAAAAACGTGGAGAAATCATAAAACGTGCCGTTGGAGTAGACTACTCCAAATTCGAGATCGAAGGTGTTGCTTTCAATTATGAGAAAATGATGAACGAAGCGGGTTATTCTTTAGATGAAATACGTGAAATCCAGTTTGAAACCCAGGTTGGGAATACTCCTTTAGTTGAACTTAAAAATCTTACAAAGCTCGTCCGAAAATACTCTCCTGCCGGAAAGGGAGCACGCATATTTTTAAAAGACGAGGCAGCTAATCCTGCCGGCAGTTTTAAGGATAGAAGGGCCTCTGTTTCTGTGTACCACGCAAAGAAATATGGATATGAAGGTGTGATTGCAGCTACTTCTGGAAACTATGGGGCAGCTGTTGCATCACAAGCGGCCAAAAGAGGGCTTAGATGTATCGTTGTCCAAGAAGCTTTTGACAGCCGTCACATAGGACAGCCTGAGATATTGGAAAAAGGACGTGCTTGCGAAGCGTACGGTGCTGAGGTTGTTCAGTTAACAGTTGGACCTGAGCTTTTTTATTATACGTTGAAGCTACTTGACGAAACGGGATATTTTGATGCTTCGCTTTATACGCCATTTGGAATAGCTGGTATCGAAACACTTGGATATGAAGTCGCGATGCAAGTCAAGAAACGTGAGGGTAAATTTCCAGATGCAGTGTTAGTGACGCATGCCGGGGGTGGCAATGTTACCGGTACAGCGCGCGGCTTAAGACTCGCAGGAGCGACTAACACACAGGTTGTGGGAGTAAGCGTCGACTTACATGGATTGCACATGGCAAGTGACCTTGACTTTAACAGAAAATCTTTTACAACCGGCCATACTGGATTTGGGATTCCATTTGCGGTATTCCCAGATAGAGTAGATGTGCCAAGAAACGCTGCAAGAGCGTTAAGGTACCTTGACAGATACGTTTTGGTCACTCAAGGGGAAGTTTTTTTCACAACTGAAGCGCTTGCTCAGGTCGAAGGCTTAATGAGAGGACCTGCGGGTAATACGTCCTTGACCGCAGCGCTTGCTATAGCACGAGAAATGGATAATGATCAGATTGTGGTGGTTCAGGAAACGGAATACACCGGTGCCGGAAAATTACCAAGTGCGCAATTGACATTTGCAAAGAAGATGGGTGTAACAGTCAAAATTGGAGATCCAATAAGAGAAGACGAGCCAGGTAAAGTTATCGCAATACCAGAAAGTATCGATCAAATTGCTACGATCGAGTACCCACTTGAGAAACTGAGAAAGTCTTATTTCAAAGAAATAGTAAAAACCTATGGTAAAAGAAAATATTCAAACGTGGAAATAGAATTCATGTCAGAAGATACACATACGACATTTGACAATGTAAAAGAGAAATTGAAAGAGGTGCTTTGATTATGGTAAGGCCAGATGATTTTGAGGAGAGAAGCGCACATTTGAAAAACCTTTCGGATGAAGAACTGAACAAAAAATTTTGGGAGCTTGTTGAACAAGTGGTTAATCCTCTCGTGGAACTTGCCAAAACGCACACTTCGCCTTCTATAGAACGATCAGTGTTGTTAAGAATGGGATTTGATAGTCTCATGGCTAAAACACTTGTTGACAAGATTCTCGAGCAGGGATTACTTAGCAAGGGAGCTGGAAATGTTGTTTACCGTTTTGCAAAGTCAAAAAAAACGAGTGACTATATTAAGGCCGGCGAATTGCTTATAAGAGAAGATCACTGGGACGAAGTTAGAACGCTTTTTGGTGGAAGTGAGCAAAAATGAGAAAGATAAAACCGAATGAAAAGTTGGACATAGAAGAAATATTGAATGACCTGGAACATTACACTCCAAGGCGAAGCGGATGGACTTGGAGAAAGCAGAAAGTGGATCTCAATATAAACGAGTACACATATGAACAAACAAGTGAACTTTTGAAAAGTTCGATCCCACTTCCAGCTGCGCATTATTTTGATAACATAGATCCTCAACCAGATGTCGTAATTACCAGTGAAATAGCGTCCGGAAGGTTTGAGGATGACATTAGAAGGATGAGAATGGCTGCTTGGCATGGTGCTGATCACATTATGGTCATACGAACTCTTGGACAATCTCACATAGACGGATTAATAGAGGGTACTCCTGAAGGAATTGGGGGGATACCAATAACAAGAAAACAACTTCGCGCTACAAGAAAAGCCCTTGACATGATCGAGGATGAAGTTGGAAGGCCTATAAATTTTCACTCGTATGTGAGTGGAGTTGCAGGTCCCGAGATCGCGGTACTCTTTGCAGAAGAGGGTGTCAATGGTGCACACCAAGATCCACAGTATAATGTGCTTTATCGTGGGATAAATCCCGTGAGATCTTTTGTTGATGCCGCAGTGGCAAAACACATAATGGCATGGGCTGGGATGCTTCAAATAGATGGAGCGCATAATGCAAATGCTTCAGCAAGAATATCTTGGAAAGTTATGCCAGAATTGCTGGTACAGCACGCCATAAATTCTCTTTATTCTGTGAAGGTAGGAATGAAGAAAGAGAATATAGCGCTTTCGACCGTTCCACCGACTGCCGCTCCGACTCCAACGATGAGGATCAACTTGCCTTACGCTGTAGCTGTTCGAGATCTCTTTGAAGGGTACAAATTTAGGGCACAAATGAATACTCGATATATAGAATCTGATCTCATAGATGCCACTCGAATGCATATGATAGATACTTTTATCTCGAGGCTAACTTCAGCTGATATCCAATCTACCATAACGCCAGACGAGGGGAGAAATGTACCATGGCACATAAATTCTATACGTGGAGTAGAAACAGCCAAGCATGCACTTGTGGCGTTAGATGGAATAAAGGATTACGTGAAAATAGATAGAAAAAAGATAAACGAAAAGGTTCGCGAACTTAAAATGAGAGCTATTTTGATGCTTGAAGAGATCATAGAAGTTGGGGGATATTTTGAAGCAGTAGAGCAAGGTTTTTTTGTTGATAATGGTTATTACCCAGAGCGAATAGGCGATGGGATAAAAAGAAAGAAAAATGGTGAGATCGCAGCGGGAACAGTAGTTCCAAGAGATGTAGATTACATGGCTCCGGTTTGTCAACACTTTGGCTATAATAAATTACCGCAAGGATTGAAAAAGCCTTGTGATCTTATAGACGGATGCACACTTTGCGACCATTCAAAGATCAAGTACGTAGATGAATTGGATGAAAGTGATAACGTAAACGTTCGCTTAGATAAAGTTAAAGAAATGAAAAAAAAGAATCTTTTGAAACCCGAAGTGGAATGGGCAAATGACGGGACAGTGCAAATAGATATGACATTCGCTGAAAAAGAAGAGATCGCAGAAGCAGCAGCGATAGAGACAGCTAAGCGCATGGGGCTAACAGATATAAATGTTATCCACAGAACGATTCTCCACCCAGCTGAAGGAACTTACATCGAGATAAAAGCAAAAGTACCATTTGCGATTGAAAAAACAAATTTGAAACTTCCAGAACGTGTAAAACCTCTTTCAGACGATGAAATCGCACAATTTTTCAAAGAACATCCGATAACCATCGTAGCAGGTACAGTTGGAAACGATGAACATTCTGTTGGTCTTCGAGAAATTCTTGATATAAAACATGGAGGCATTGAAAAATACGGTATATCATATATTTACCTTGGAACAAGTGTACCAGTTGAAAAACTCATAGATGCTGCTATAGAAGCTGATGCAGATGCCATTTTTGCTTCGATGATTGTTACTCATAATGATGTACACGTCCACAACATGAAAAAACTCAACGAGCTTGCTGTTGAGAAAGGTGTACGTGATAAGTTTATTATCGTAGCTGGCGGAACGCAGATAACTAATGAACTTGCCAAGGCTGCTGGTGTAGATGCCGGCTTCGGGCGTGGTACTCATGGAGCAGATGTTGCGAGTTTTCTTGTGAGAAAACTTAAAGAACGCGGATTGTAAATTCTGTTGTAGGGCGGGCTACGCCCGCCCATGGAGATATAATAAGATGAAAATCTTTGTTTCTTTTAAGGACAAACTCATGGAAAATATTCTCCTTTCATCTTTGAAGGGATCTGGTATAGAGATCTTTCCACTTCCAGAAGACCCTTCGGATATTAGTATTGCCTTAATTGGTATTCAAGATGAAGAAGACTTAGCAAAAATCAAAGACATCCGAAAAAAGAATGATGGTTCTTTGTTGATCGCTGTACTTCCTTACAAAAACGAGAGGGTTAGAAATGAAATTTTGAACTCCGGAGTGGATGAAGTGATGAGTATGCCAATAGATATGGAGGAATTTAAAACCACTCTATATTCTTTAGCAGCGGCATCGAAAATAAGAAAACCTTACGCTCCTGGAAGACTTGAGGATTTTCGCAAGTGGATAAGCAACATGATAAAGGCTACAAGAGAAAACGAAATCTTATCCTTTGAGCTTTTAAAGAAATTAGACAACATTGCCGCCATTCGGGATAATGAAACGGCCAATCATACTCAAAGAGTGGGGAAAATCTCTGAACTACTCGCTGAGGGAACAGATATGTCGCCTCGAGAGGTTATAGAAATGCGTCTTACGGCTCCTCTTCATGACATAGGAAAAATCGGAATCCCAGATATGATCTTGTTCAAGGAAGGGCCTTTGAGTGCTGATGAATGGGAAATCATGAAAACCCATACCAAAATAGGCGCACATATTCTTGAAAGTAAATTTGAAGTCTTGAAGCGCGCACGAAGAATAGCTCTTTGTCACCACGAGAAATATGATGGAAGTGGTTATCCAGCGGGGCTTAAAGGTGAAAAAATTCCGATAGAAGCCCGAATAGTTTCTATTTCTGATTCCTTTGATGCCATTGTCAGCAAAAGACCTTATAAAAAAGCAATGACTTTTCTTGAAGCTGTGGATGAAATTGTAAAAAACTCGGGCACTCAATTTGATCCACAGCTCGTCAAAGTATTTGTAAAAATAGCCGAAAAGATCGGGTCGCTGTATCAAAGTATAGGAATTAATTAACTCATATTGTGCGTCTTTACCAATAGTCCGATTGAGAAGCAGAAATTCAGGATGTTCTATCAGTTCTTTATGAAGGATGGATGGTTAAGAATCTTGTAGGAGCAAGATTTGTGAGTGATTTAAAGCGATGGAACCTCCCGTTTTTGGTCGGTGTTGACACATTTTCTTGTTATCTTCTTTCTATTTTCACAGCCCTTTTTCCCATAAGATTTAACTTGAATTTTCTGAGGACTTCTGGGGAAATTATTTCGCCTTTAGAGTTTTGGAAGCAAAGAGCATCTTGAGGACATTGAACGATGCAAGCGCCACACTGGACACATTGATTTAATCTCGGCATTGTTGCAAGATGCCGAATTTTGTCAATTTCATAGCAATTTTTTGGGCAAACTTCTTTGCAAAAGCCGCAACCGTCACATTTTTTATCATTTAGGACGACTTTTAAAAATCGTTCCTCATGTAAACCACTTTTGTAAACAGGGGTACTGCCCATTAAATCAATACTTATCATGAGAGTGACAACGAATGAAATAAATCCCCAACGCAGGATGAATTCCCAGGTAAAGGTGCCTGCCAAAACGCTGTAGATGATGAGACAAAACAAAACGATTCCCTCCAGAATCAATGGAACACGATTGAAATCAAAAACAACGGTGTATTTACTGAATTTGGTTCCTTTCTTCTGGGGATTTAGCAAATTAGAATAAAGAGGGAAAGGCATAAAAATCAAAAACGGTAGAGCCCATATAAGAGAGATTAAAGGTAAGACCATGTTGCGCCAGAAAAGAGTTGTTATAAGACCCGCTATAATTGAAAATGGAAATGCCCACATAACAGCGATCTCAATTCGCTGCATCAAAGGAAATTTGACTTCTCGCATTTGTGGTGTTTTCCTAAATTCGTTTTCCATAAATTTTGGGATATCTTTTGCATAAACAGGACCCCAGATCACATTCCATCCAGTTTTTTCTGAAATAACTCTTGATTCAATACCTGCTGCCGCAAGTTGTGGGAGTACCACATTTCTGTGGGTTACAAGCTTTTCAATCCCACTGACTTTCAAACTTGAGATAACATCGTGATTGGTAAAATACCCTCCTGCTGCAGAGCACCATACGTTAATTCCACGACTATTTGCGACAAGAAGGTAACAATCTGTACCGTTTAAAGCTTTTTTCACTCTCTGGGCAGTCAATACGAAGTTTGCTGTTAGAAAGACGGGTGAGTTTTTATTAGGATTGCCTATTTTAATCACTCCTGTCTTGCATGGAAGAGGAAAACCTCTCAACAGAGTGGTGACTATATTCACAATAGCATATTTAATTACTTCAAACTCAAATTATGCAAGTCGAGTTAACGAGATGAATGTTGAGTAAAATCAAAGACATCGGTCATTGAAAATGGGCATGAAATCCTCGTATAATCGTTGTGGACAAAACAAACGAAAGG